>CAYVPW010000013.1:0-32713 GCA_964453915.1 uncultured Christensenella sp.
TTATAAAGAAGATTATACCAAAAACTGAAAAAGTTTACAATGCTTTTAAATAAATTATTTAGATATATTTAAATATATGCACCAAAAAATAATCGGCTAAAAATTTTATTTCTTTACCGATTGTTTTATAAAATCAATCTTTTTTATCGGTTCTTTACGTTTTAACAATCAAAAGCACGGAGCGCTTATCAACGCTCCGTGCTTTTTATCTTTTTGTTTTAGTGTTCTCCGCAAGCAAAAACCACCTGAAAAACCCCTTAATTTTTCTTATATAACAATCTACGGCACAAGTCGCACTCTATCACTTCTCCGTTGTTGAGTTTAGATATAACAGCAGTGGGAAGTTCCATATTGCAAGCACCGCAAATATTGCCGTTTATCTCGTAAAGAACAGGGAAAATCTTTTCCGAACGCTTTTTTAAGTATCTTTCCATAAGTGCCGGATCTATATCTTTTTTAATCTTTTCTAGTTCTTGTTCTATCGCTTGTCTTTCTGCCTGTTTGGAATTTTTAAGTTCGTTATATTTCTTTCCGAATTCAGCATATTGCGTTTGCGCTGCCTTGGTGTTGTTTTTAACCTTTAAATATTCGTTCATAACGGTTTGCATTTCCGCCGATAAACCGTTTATTTGTTCGTATAAATCTTTTGTTTTGGCAAGCATTTCGTCTGTCTTTTTAATCAAGTAGTTTGCGCCGCCCTCGTCTGCCATTTCTTCTAACGCTTTTTTGAATTCGTTGCCTTGTGCTTTCATTTTTTCAAGTTCGGCAACGGCGTTTTCGTATGCAACGGAAAGTTCGCCCGCACGTTGTTCTAATTTTGCAACCGCTTCTTCTACGCCTTCTAAATACTTCTTTGCGGAAACTGCTTTTTTTCTTTCTTCACTAGAAGAAAGTTCAACTTCGATTTTGCGAAGCCCCGCGTCTACTTCTTGATACTTTAATAACTTTTCTATCATTTTTATCTCCTTCACCTAAACCTTTCATCGTCAAAGTAATAGGTTTCAACCTTACCCGCCGCCGCATTTGAAACTCTTTCAAAATATTTTTTGAAACCTTCTTCTTCCGCAACGTAATGTGGTAAAAGTATAATTTTTTTATTGTTTTCTATAAGTTCTTTAATAACGTGATGCGGCATATCCGAAGTGACTATCACTTGCGCTTTCGTTATTCCTTCTAAAACCGCTTTTTCCGCATGGCTAGCCCCGCCGCCGCAAAAACTGGCTACCGTTTCTATTTCTTCACAGCCGTTTCCGTAGCACACCGCTTTATCCGTACAAAAACGCTCTTTAACGGTTTTTGCATATTCGTTAAACGTTTGCTTTTTTACGCTAAACTCTCTGCCGTATCCGTGCTCTTTATTTAGATAATCTAAAATTTTAACGTCTTTTCCGCCTAAGGCAAGTGCCAAACTTTCGTCTATGCCGCCCTTTGCCACGTCTAAATTAAGGTGCATAGAAACAACATTAAGTCCGCTCTCCGCACTTTTAAGTATCGGTCCGGACACAGCATTATCTTTATTTAGGCTTTTTAACGGCCCGTAAATTGCGGGGTGGTGAGTCACAATAGTATCACACCCCAAACTTTTTGCCCTGTCAATACTTTCAAAACTCAAATCCAAACTAAACAAAGCCTTAAAAACGTTATCGTGAGATTTAACTATTATTCCACTGTTGTCGTATTCTCCGATAGCAATCATTTCGTGGCTTAGTTTTATAGGACTTATTTCGTCTAAAACGGAAAACAACTCCGACAAACTATACATATTCGTTTATCCTTTTTATTTTTTCGTTTATTCTTTTTGCCGTTTGAACGCTTAAATCGTTTTTAGATAAAATCTCCGTCAACTTTTGCTTTTCTTGCTTTAATTTTTCTATAAACGCTTGGGGGCGTTCTAAAATATTGGTCCTTCCAAACGTTATCTCTTTTTCATTTAACGTATCTTTACCCTTTTCGGCTTTTATTAAATCGTAAAACTTATCTCCGTCGAAAAAAGTATAATCTAAAACTATTTTATACCCGAATTCTATCAACGCCACACGCACTTTATCGGAATTTTTCATCGGTTGCAAAACCAACCTTTGCGGATAATAAGGAGCGCTTTTAAGTATACTTATAATCTCTTCTCCGCCCATTCCGGCGATAAGCGCCGTGTCACATTCGGGCAATTTTTCAAACCCGTTTGAAACTACCGAAACTGCACTTCCGCTATCTATTTCTTCTCTCAACAACTCTTCCGCTTTGCTTAAACATTTGGCGCTTACGTCTGAAATAATAACTTTTTTACACTTTCTGCTAGTCAACATTTGCTTTGCAATATATCCGTGATCGCAACCGACGTCTGCAAAAACAAAACATTCTTCTATATGAGAAAAAATTTCCGTAAGTCTTTTAGTCATATCAGTCTAAAAAGTCTTTCAATCTCTTAGAACGGCTTGGGTGACGGAGTTTTCTAAGCGCTTTTGCTTCTATTTGTCTTATTCTTTCACGGGTGACGTTAAATTCTCTACCTACCTCTTCTAGCGTTCTGGGTCTTCCGTCGTCTAGCCCGTAGCGCAAACGTAAAACCTTTTCTTCTCTAGGAGTAAGCGTATCCAAAACGCCGATAAGCTGTTCTTTTAACATAGTAAACGTCACTGCGTCCGTAGGAGCGGCACTCGCTTCGTCTTCTATAAAATCGGAAAGGTGACTGTCTTCTTCTTCACCGATAGGCGTTTCCAAAGAAACAGGGTCTTGCGCAATTTTTTGTATTTCGCAAACACGCTCTTCCGTGACACCCATTTCCTTTGCTATTTCTGCAGGAGTGGGTTCTCTGCCGAGTTCTTGCAACAATTTTCTAGAAACTCTAATTTGCTTATTGATTGTTTCTACCATATGCACGGGAATACGAATAGTTCTTGCTTGATCCGCTATGGCACGGGTAATAGCTTGTCTTATCCACCAGGTTGCATAGGTGGAAAACTTAAAACCCTTTTGATAGTCGAATTTTTCTACGGCTTTCATCAATCCTAAATTCCCTTCTTGAATAAGGTCTAAAAATTGCATACCCCTACCCATATATCTTTTTGCGATAGAAACTACAAGTCTTAGGTTTGCTTCGGACAATAATTTTTTAGCAGCTTCGTCCCCGTCCATCATTCTCTTTGCAAGTTCGGTTTCTTCGTCCGGATGCAAAAGGGGCACTTTACCTATATCTTTAAGATACATCTTAACGGGGTCGTCCATGCTGACTTCCTTTAAGATTTCATCGTAAAGTTCTTTATTCTTTTCGTATTCGTTCTCTATTTGAATACCCGCTTCTTCAAACATCTTGTAAACTTCTTCAAGTTCTAAAGTCGTCACTTGACACTTGTCGAATTTTTCAAAAAGAGCCTCCATAGTGATTTTACCCTTGGACTTGTACTCTATAATAACGTTGCCCGCTATTTGCAAAATCATATTAGCACGTTCCATTTCTTCTTTAGACGTTTCTTGTTCCGCTATGGGATTATTTGTCTTGATCTCTTCCATTTTTTATCTCCGTATCCTTATTTTATCAATGAGTATTTCTTTTTTTCCGTCATCAACTTGTTAAGTTCTTGCGCAAGCGCTCTCCTTTTTTCCGTGTCTGTTTCTTCCTTAAACAGTTTAACTATCCTTTCCGTTTGAAACTCTACGTCGTAAAGTTTTAGCGTTCTTACACAATCGGCAAAATATTGTGCCTTGTCAAAATCTTTATTATCGTCCGTAAACAGGCTTGCTATTTGAGAAATTTCTTCTTTATCGGTTTCTTCAAATACTTCGTATAAATCGTTAAATTTTATTTTTTCTCCCGCTTGCTTTTTCTTTATCACGTACTCTTGAATACTTCTGTGAGTGGTGTTGGGAAAAGAAAAATCCTTTACGTCAAAACCTTCCGCATAAGGTTTAGAAAATAAAAATCCCGCCAGTACGAATCTAGATGCAACTGTAATTTTATCGCCCGTATTGTCAACGAATTCCGGCTCGCTTATTTGCGGCTCGCTAGATTTTATTTCCGTGTTAAACAATTCTCTCTGCAAAGATTCAAAGGTAAACCCCGTCAAATCTCTCACCGTTTTTATAAGGTCTTCCTGCTCTGCCGGAGAAGGACTTTCTTTTATAACCTTTATCGCCGCCGAAACGAATTTTCTTTTTCCATCCGTAGAAGAAAGGTCAAAAGTCTTTTTTAATATTTCCAACTTAAAATCGATAAGCGGCATTGCGGATAGCAAAAGATTGGAATATTCTTCTCTGCCAAGTTTTTTTATAACGTCGTCCGGATCCATTCCGTCCGGAAGAGAAACGACTTTTACGTCTAAGCCTTCTTCTTTTAATATTTCTAACCCGCGAACGGATGCTTTTTGCCCTGCAAAATCCCCGTCGTAACTGATAAACACCTTGTCTGCATATCTTTTTAATATTCTCGCTTGGTCTTTTGTTAAAGACGTGCCCATGCTTGCAACAACGTTGCTAAATCCGCCCTGCACCAAAGACACAACGTCCATATGCCCTTCAACTATTATTACGCTGTCTAACCCCTTTTCGTTTTTAAGCTTTTTAAGGTTATTCAAGTTAAAAAGCGTTTTTCCCTTAGAAAAAACTATGGTCTCTTTTGTATTTACGTATTTACCTACGTTCTTTTTGTCTTCTATAATTCTTCCGCAAAAAGCAATTACGTTGTTAAATTGATCTATTACGGGAATAATAAGCCTTCCGCCCAAAGAATCGTAGTATCTTCCGTCCTTTTCGCCTACGGCACCCGATTCCACCATCTCTTGATAAGTAAAGCCCTTTTCTTTTAAGTATTGCGGCAAAGAATAAAAGTCTAAAGAAGCGCCTATTCCGAATTTAGAAATAAACTCCCCCTTTATACCGCGTCGTAAAATATATTCTATATGTTTCACACAACCGTCTTTTTTTAAGTTGGAAACGTAAAACAAAGCGGCTTCTTTTAAAAGGTCTAAAACCCTTTCTTTTTTTCTTTTTTGCTCTTTTACCTTTTCATCGTCGTATCTGACTTCGGGCAAAGGCATTTTTACACGCTCCGCCAAGTATTTAACCGCATCGGAAAAATCCAAACTTTCAAGTTCCATTATAAAACTTATAACGTCTCCGCTTTTGTGGCAACCGAAACAATAATAAAACTGCTCTATTCCGTTAACGGTAAAAGAAGCCGTCTTTTCGTGATGAAAAGGGCATTTTCCCCAAAAGTTGTTTCCACGCTGCTCTAAGCGCACGTATTTTCCAACAACGTCTACTATATCGTTTTTTGCTTTAAGTTCTTCTATAAACTTGCCGTCAAAGCCTTTCATTTAATTCCTTACAGTTTCCAATTTTTAGGTATGAATATATCCTTAAATGTTTTCACCGCAAACCCGTCGCTCATTCCGGATATATAATCGCATAAAACGGTATCTAAATCACAGTGAATTCTTTCTTTTATATAAAACTCCGGTAATTCACTTTCATGTTTTTTATAGTACTCGTATAGGGTAGAAATCATTCTGTCTGCGCGCTCTTCTTCTTTTTTAAGCGCATCTACGGTATAAACCCTATCGAACATAAAATCTCTCAATTCCTTGGTTGCGGCTGCAACGTGCGGTTCCATTTCCACCTTGTCCTTCCCGTCGCTCTCCACGTAAATCGAACGTATCATATTGTTTATTCTTTTAGAAGAAGTATCCCCTAAAATTTCTACGGCGTTTTTAGGCAGGTCTTCTTTTTTTATAAAACCGCCCACTATAGCGTCGTCTATATCGTGATTTATATAGGCTATTCTGTCTGCAATACTTACAGCCTTTCCCTCTAAGGTTTTGGGATTGCAACTCATTTTATGGTTTATTATTCCGTCTACCACTTCTTTGGTAAGATTTAACCCTTTTCCGTCGTTTTCTAAAACATTTACAACTCTTCCCGATTGCACGTTGTGTAAAAATCCTTTGGGCGACAATCTGTTTAGTATTCTTTCTCCCGAATGGCCGAAAGGGGTATGCCCTAAATCGTGCCCTAAGGCGATTGCTTCCGTTAAATCTTCGTTAAGAGAAAGCGCTCTCGCAATGCTTCTTGCCACTTGATTTACCGTAAGCGTGTGCGTTAATCTTGTTCTGAAATGGTCGCCTTCCGGAGAAAAGAAAACCTGCGTTTTGTTTTTTAATCTTCTAAACGCTTTAGAATGAATTATCCTGTCTCTATCCCTTTGAAATTCCGTTCTCATAGGGCACGGCTCTTCAAATTTTGCTCTACCCTCGGTCTCCGCTGATTTTTTAGCGTAAGGAGATAAAAACATCTCTTCTATTTTAACGGTTTTTTCTTTCATAAAATTTTCCCTAAAAACACGGTTTCTTGCTCTACTAATTATTATACGATAAATTATTTAAAAACCCTTTTTTTATCGCATAACTTTTTAATAAAAATTTAAAGAGCGATTTTTTCGCTCTTTAAACAAAAAATTAAATCTGCAAAATCTTTTTCAAAAACTGCCCCGTATAACTTTCTTTTACCAAAGCAACTTCCTCCGGCGTTCCTTTTGCAATCACCGTGCCGCCGCCGTTGCCGCCTTCCGGCCCTAAATCTATCACGTAATCCGCAATTTTTATCACGTCTAGATTGTGTTCTATCACCACTATCGTGTTGCCTGCACTCTGCAACCTTTTTAAAACTTGACACAACTTTTCAACGTCGTAAGAATGAAGCCCCGTTGTAGGTTCGTCTAAAATATACAGGGTTTTGTTCGTTCCCCGTTTAGAAAGTTCCGTGGCAAGTTTTACCCTTTGCGCTTCTCCGCCGGACAAGGTTGTGGAACTTTGCCCTAATTTTATATATCCTAAACCCACGTCTTGCAAGGTTTTTATTTTGTTGTAAATTCCGCCGATACTCTTAAAAAACTCGCACGCTTCGTCTACCGTCATATCCAAAACGTCGCTTATGTTTTTGCCTTTATATTTTACTTGAAGAGTTTCTCTATTATAACGCTTTCCTTTACATACTTCGCAAGGAACGTAAATATCCGGCAAAAAGTGCATTTCTATCTTTATTATACCGTCGCCCTCGCAATTTTCGCACCTACCGCCCGCAACGTTGAAAGAAAATCTTCCCGCCTTAAATCCACGCTCTTTGGCATCTGGGGTTTGCGCAAAAAGTTCCCTTATTGCAGAAAACACACCCGTATAGGTCGCAGGATTAGACCTTGGAGTTTTTCCTATGGGAGATTGGTCTATGGCTATTACTTTATCAAAATATTCAACGCCGCTTATCTCGCTAAAATTACCTTCTATCATTCTGGCACGATTAAGTTTGTTTGCCATAGTCGGCAACAATATTTCGTTTACCAAAGAAGATTTGCCGCTACCGGATACCCCCGTGACGGCTGTAAACAATCCCACGGGAAAACTTACGTTTATATTTTTAAGATTGTTTTGTTTTGCCCCCTTAACCGTAAGCCATCTTCCGTCCGGTTTTAATCTTTCGGCAGGGATTTCTATTTTTCTTCTTCCCGCAAGGTAATCTCCCGTTATGGAACGCGGTTCTTTAACGATATCTTCTACGCTGCCCGCCGCAACTATTTCTCCGCCGTGCACCCCTGCTTTAGGACCTATGTCCACGATATAGTCCGCCGCACGCATAGTATCTTCGTCGTGTTCTACCACTATCAAAGAATTTCCTAAATCTCTAAGCCGTTTTAGCGTTGCCAAAAGTTTTTCGTTATCTCTTTGATGTAAACCTATACTCGGCTCGTCTAAAATATAAAGAACGCCCGTAAGTCCGCTGCCTATCTGCGTTGCAAGCCTTATTCTTTGCGCTTCTCCGCCAGATAAGCTAACGGCGCTTCTAGCCAAAGTTAAATATCCTAAGCCTACGTCTTTAAGAAAGTTAAGCCTTGCTTTTATTTCTTTTAATATCGGCTTTGCTATAAGCATTGCCGTTTCAGACAGTTTAAGTTTATCTAAAAATTCTAAAAGATCTAAAACGGAAATTTCCGTAAGGTCGGTAATGTTTTTGCCGTCTATAAGCACGGAAAGCGCTTCTTTTTTTAATCTTTTTCCGTGGCACTCTTCGCAAGGAGAAACAGACATATATCTTTCTATCTCTCTTTTAGTCCATTCGCTTGAAGTTTCTCTATACCTTCTTTTTAAGTTTGGAATAATACCTTCCCACACGGCATCGTAGCTGGTATTAAAAGACTTGGTTTTGTATTCCATTCTGATTTTTTCCGTTCCGCTACCATATAACAAGATATTATAAACGTTTTTAGGCAAGTCTTTTACGGGAACGTCCATAGAAAAGCCGTAGTGTTTAGATAAAGAAATAAAACTCATCTCCGCTATTTTCCCACTTTCTAAATTCCAACCGGAAACGGTCATTGCGCCTTCTCTTAAACTTTTGTTTTTATCTTTTACTATCAGGTTTTCATCTATCTCGTTTTTATAACCCAATCCGTGGCACACAGGGCACGCACCGAAAGGATTGTTAAAAGAAAACAATCTCGGCTCTATTTCTTCTATGCTTATTCCGCAATCCGGACAAGAATATTTGGTGGAATACAGCGTGCTTTCTCCGTTAGGAATTTCTATAATCACAAGTCCTTCCGCAAGTTTTACAGCCGTTTCTAAACTGTCGGACAACCTTTTTTCTATGCCTTCTTTTACGATAAGCCTATCCACCACAACGCTTACGTTGTGTTTAACGTTTTTATCTAAAACTATTTCTTCGTTAAGGTCGTAAACAATGCCGTCTATTTCTACTCTGGAAAATCCGCTTTTTCTAAACTTTTCAAGTTCCTTTTTATATTCTCCCTTTTTGCCCCTAGCCACGGGTGCGTTTACCAAAATCTTTGTGTTTTCCGGCAACGCCAACACCTTGTCCGCAATTTGATCTACCGTTTGCCTAGCGATTTCTTTTCCGCAATTAGGGCAGTGCGGAACGCCCGCCCTTGCAAAAAGCAAACGCATATAATCGTAAATCTCCGTGACCGTGCCGACCGTTGAACGAGGATTGTGAGAGGTGGTTTTTTGGTCTATCGATATGGCGGGCGACAAGCCTTCTATAAGGTCTACGTCCGGTTTTTCCATTTGCCCTAAAAACATACGGGCATAGCTAGATAAACTCTCTACGTATCTTCTTTGCCCTTCGGCATAAATCGTTTCAAACGCAAGCGTGCTTTTTCCGCTTCCCGAAAGTCCGGTAAACACCACCAACTTGTTTCTGGGAATACTTACGTCTATATTTTTAAGGTTATTTTCTCTTGCACCTTTTACGATTAAAAAATCATTCATTTTTATTTTCTCATTTTTAGTTTTAATTTTGCTATGGTATCCCTTAATTCTATACACTTTTCAAAGTCCAAATTTGCAGATGCTATTTTCATAAGTGCCTTTAATTTTTCTATTTCTTCGGGAATATCGGCTTTTTTAATATCTTTTGTGTTGTCCGCTTTCTTTGTTATTTCAAGCGTGTTAACGATATCTTTTACTATGGTTTTAGGAACTATTCCGTGTTCTTTGTTATATTCCGACTGAATTTTTCTGCGGCGTTCTGTTTCTTCTATCGCACGCTTCATACTTCCCGTAATAACGTCCGCATACATTATAACCCTGCCTTCTGCGTTTCTCGCCGCACGCCCCACCGTTTGAATAAGCGAGGTTTCGCTTCTTAAAAAGCCTTCTTTATCAGCGTCAAGTATCGCAACCAGTTTTACTTCCGGAAGATCCAATCCCTCTCTTAAAAGATTTATTCCGCATAAAACGTCAAATTCACCCGTCCTTAAAGCAGAAACAATCTCTATTCTTTCCATCGTGTCTATATCGCTGTGCATATAGCGCACTTTTACGCCGTTTTCTTTTAGATATTCGGTAAGGCTTTCAGCCATCTTTTTAGTGAGAGTGGTAATTAGAACCCTGCCTTTTTCTTTTACAATCGAATTGATTTCCCTTAAAAGGTCGTCTATTTGATTTTTAGTCGGTCTAACGGATATTTCGGGATCTACAAGTCCGGTCGGTCTGATAATTTGCTCCACAACCTGCCCCGCTTGCTCTAATTCGTATTTTGCAGGCGTTGCGGATACGCAAATCATTTGCCCTACCCTTTCATCAAATTCCTTAAAAGTGAGCGGTCTGTTATCGAACGCAGATTTAAGTCTAAAACCGTAATCGACTAGACAAGTTTTTCTAGAACGGTCTCCGTTATACATTGCGCCTATCTGCGGAATGGTCATATGCGATTCGTCTATAAAAACTATAAAATCTTTTGGGAAATAATCCAGCAAGGTAAACGGCGGATCGCCCACGCTTCTCCCGTCAAAATATCTACTGTAATTTTCTATCCCCTTGCAAAAGCCTATTTCCCTTATCATTTCCAAATCGTATTCTGTGCGCTGTTTTAATCTTTGGGCTTCTAGCAACTTTCCGTTTTCGGTAAAATATCTTACTTCGTCTTCTTTATCCCTTTCTATGCAAGCGGTGGCTTTTTCTAGTTTTGCCTGCTCTACGGCATAATGGCTTGCAGGAAAAATAACTGCGTGTTTTAATTCCGAAATCACTTTTCCCGTCACGAATTCCGCTTCGCACACCCTGTCTACCGTATCGCCGAAGAACTCTACCCTGATAATAATCTCCGTGTTGGAAGAGGGAAAAATATCCACCGTATCTCCGCGAACTCTAAAAGAAGAACGGGAAAAATCAACGTCTTTTCTGGTATATTGTATAGCAACTAAGCGACGCATAAGCTCGTCCCTTTCAAGTTGGTCGTTCGGACGAATTGAAACGGCAAGCCTATAATAATCTTCGGGCGCACCAAGCCCGTATATGCAAGAAACGGACGCCACCACTATCGTATCCGCACGCTCTGCCAAAGAACAGGTTGCGGAGTGGCGAAGTTTATCTATCTCGTCGTTTATAGCAAGGTCTTTTTCTATATAAGTATCCGTGCTAGGAATATAGGCTTCCGGCTGATAATAGTCGTAATAAGAAACAAAAAACTCTACTCTGTTTTCCGGAAAAAACTCTCTAAATTCGTTGCATAGTTGCGCCGCAAGCGTTTTATTGTGCGCAATTACAAGGGCAGGACGGTTTACGTTGTTTATAACGTTAGCCATAGTAAAAGTTTTGCCGCTACCCGTAACGCCTAAAAGCACTTGCGTTCTAAGCCCGTCTTTTATACCTTCCGTAAGTTTTTGTATTGCTTGCGGTTGGTCGCCCGTAGGCAAATATTTAGATTTTAGTACGAATTTTTTCTTTTCCATTTTACACTTTTATTTTGTTTATCTTTTATATATGTTATACCACACCTAAACTTAAAGCGCAATCTTTTTTAGATTGCGCTTTAACTTGTTTTTTGCTTTTATGTTCTTTGTTTCTTTGCTTTTAAACCGATTTTGTTTTGCCTTTTATAAAACACGTTAAGCGCAACGTAAGCGCCCAAAAATACCGCTACGGACAAAGCAACGATTAAATACATAGTTTCCACTGGCACTAAGTTTTTAAAAAAATACAGATTTACGTCTACCGAGTCTTTTATGCCTTCAACGGCTTGCACCGGTGTTCCGCATTGTATTAAGGCGTTTAGCGCACCGCGCATACAGTGATTTCTAAGCAACCCCGTTCCATATGTAAACGGCAAAAAGGACAAAACTTTTTGAAGCCCCGCCCCGAAAGAATAAATAGGCATATACGCGCCGCAAATAAACCCGTAGCAAGAAGAAACGATAGATCCAACTGCGGAAATTTGTCCTTGAGAAGAAAGGAAAAAGTTGATTACTGAAGAAAGCGCCGTTCCCATCATAACCAAAATAAACGTATCGGCAAGTATTAAAAACACGTCTGCAACGGAAAGATAAAACCCCGTAATGGCAAGATATATAAGGCAAGCCCCCGTAGCAAAAAAGCATACCAGCAAAGTATTTAGCGTAGTTGCAACATAATAGGAAAGAGCAAGCGTAGCTTTTTTTACGGGTGTTAATCCTAAATCGACGTATGCCCCCGAAACTTTATCCGAAACCATTATCATATTAGAACAAAAAGCAACGGTTATGCAGCTTACCGCAAGCAGAGAACTCATCAGTTGCCCGCCCACTATACCGTTTATTACGCTTTGCTCTACGTTATAGCCTTGCAAGCCTTCTATAAAACTCATTTCGTAAACGTTTTTTAAAAAGGTTGCGTATAGCAACAGTAATATTAACGGAGTTATTAAAGAAGTAAAAAACACACCTTTGTCTTTAAAAAACAATTTTACGTTTCTCTTTATCAAAACGCCTAACGTTTTCATTATTTATCCCCCTCCGGTTTTATCCCCGTGACGGCGATAAACACGTCGTCCATTTTACCTTTGTGAAGTTCGTAATCTTCAAACGTATCGGGATACGCCAAAATCAATTCGGTTGCTTCCTTTGTATTTTTTAAGGTTATTCTATAACCGCCTGCGATTTTTTCGTACGGCTTGTTTAACTTTTTTATTTTATCTTCTTCTACGTTGTAAACGCTTAAAAAGTCGCCCGTATACCTACTTTTAAGTTCTAACGGCGTGCCTTCCGCCACCAAACTTCCCGCATTTATAATAACCATGTAATCCGCCTCGCTCGCTTCTTCCATATAATGCGTAGTAAGTATCACAGTCATTTTTCGGCTTTTTCTTATACCGTTAATCGTATTCCAAACAAGTTTTCTCGTCACCGGATCTAAACCGGTAGTCGGTTCGTCTAAAATAAGAATTTCGGGGTCGTTTAACAATGCGCGTGCTATATCTACTCTTCTTTTTTGCCCGCCGGAAAGTTTTCCTAACGGGCGCTTTAATATGTCGTCTAATTCAAGCAAAAAAGATATTTCTTTTAGTTTTTTTGCAAACTCTTCCCCTACGATGCCGTATAAAGAAGCCCTTGCCTGTAGATTGTCGTAAACGGAAAGCGGTTTGTCTAAAACCGAATTTTGAAAAACCACGCCCAGCTTTTTATTTGCCAAGCGGCGGTCTTTATCCACGTCTATACCGTCTATAAAAATCTTTCCGCCGTCCTTTTGAACAGTTCCGCATATAGCGGAAATGGTGGTGCTTTTTCCCGCACCGTTAACGCCCAAAAAAGCAAACAACTCTCCCCTTTTTACAGAAAAAGAAAGGTCTTTTACGGCTTTTACTTCGCCAAAACTTTTGCAAAGATTTTCTATTTTTATAACTTTTTCCATTATTTTCCCTTTAATATATCGTCCGCCGCAGCAGTAAACACTTGCGTTTTAACCAAAGCCATACCTTTTTCTTTATCCCCTAAAAGAACCAAACTGTCGCCCGCTTTTATATTAAAAACTTCTCTTGCCTCTTTGGGAATGACTATTTGCCCTCTTTCGCCGACTTTGCATACACCGAATAAATATTTTCCTTCTTCGTTTTCCATACGTTCTCCTAAGTATGAATTTTCATACTTTTCATTTTTTAATTATATCTCCCTTTTTTCGATTGTCAATAATTTTATTGTAATTTTTTGATAAATTATGATATACTTTGTTTAGAAAATAAGGAGAAATTTTTGCGGTTATCGTAAAAAACTTAAAACAATGAAAGTTATAAACAAACAAAGAAATGCAAGGCTATGCGTTGTATGCGGACTAGAAAACGATTTAGGTATAAAAGCCGACTTTTACGATTTGGAAGACGGAAGTTGCGGTTGCTTGTTTTCTTTTAAAGAAATTCACCAAAGTTATCCGGGTAGAACGCACGGCGGAATGATTACCGCCGTATTAGATGAAGTTATGGGCAGAGCGCTTTGGACTTCAGAGCCGGAAGTTTTCGGCTGCACAACGACTATGAACGTAACGCTAAGAAAAGCCGTGCCGTACGGAGTTCCGCTTAAAGCACGCGGAATTATAGTAACTAACTCTAAAATGTTCTTTTCGGCAAAAGGATATATTTACGACGAAAACAACAACCTTTTAGCAGAAGCAAATGCAAAATACGTAAAACTTTCCGACCAAAAAATTGCAGGCAAAAACGTTTGTTTAGAAGACGAGATGAAATATAAAATCGAAGACGGTGTTAAAGAAATAGATTTTCCTAAAATAAACTAGCCGATAAAATTAACAAAAAATCCACTTTACGAATAAGATAGTAATGGCGGCGGAAATTACTACATATAAAACGCAAAGGAGGATTATATATGTGTTTGATATGCGGTTGCAACAACAAAAACAACGGTTGTTGCAACAATAACGTTAGATATATACGCGGACCTATGGGTCCAACGGGCGCAACGGGTGCGAGAGGACCTATCGGTCCACAAGGGGCTACAGGTGCAACCGGTCCGCAAGGTCCTGTCGGGGCTTCCGGCACGAATAATATTTTATACGCTAGTTCCGGAGCCGCTTCCGTTGGCACGGGAGCAATAATTCCGCTATCTTTATCCGCAGCGACAACGGGAAATACAATGAGCGTTTCTAACGGGGCGATAAATTTACCTCAGGCGGGAAACTATTTAATTTCTTATTTTGTAAACGGTTCAGTTGCGGAAGGGGATTTTACGGTAGCGTTATATCTTAACGGGGTTGCGGTAAACGGCGAAAGTATAACCGTTTCTAGTACAGCGGGTGCGGAAGCTTCCGCAGGCAAAACCATATTGCTTGCCGTGGCAACTGCAGGTCCGCTTTCTATCTATAACACTTCTGCATCTACTGCCACCATAAATAATGCCACCATAACCGTGCTTAAAACTTCTTAATGATAAATCGCAAAAAGGCTACCGCTTTCGGTAGCCTTTTTTTATATCCACGTAAAATATTCCGTTTATAAATCGAGCATATTTTTTAATCTGTATAAAGATAGTCTTCTTCTCATATACGGGTGATATTTAAGTCCTTCTTGTTCCAGTTCCTCAGAAACGGCAATTTCTTTTGCGGTTGTCGCACAACCTGCTTTCTTCATTGCGTTATAAATATCTTTATAAGAAGGGACGGAAGCAATAATTTCTCTTATTTTATCCCAGTTTTTCTCTATTTTTTCGGGATTTATCTCATCTGTAATAGTATTTGGCGTATTTAACTTTATTACTTCGTCTTTTAATTCCCCGTAATTTTTATAAATATCGTTCCAGTCGTTTTCTTCTTTTTTGGCTTTTACCTTTTCGAATTTTAACAATTTTTCGTACTCTTTCATTATAAGCAAGGTTGCCACGCCGACTTTTTTTCCGTGGAAATCCGAAATCTCTCCTTTTAACAATTTTTTGCACTCCCAGTAATGAGATAAAATGTGCTCCGTTCCGCTTGCAGGGCGAGAAGTCTTTGTAAAACTCATACCTATTCCCGTAAGTAAAAGCGCTTCCATAACTGCACCTGCGCTTTCGCAATCTTCGGTGGTAATTCTGTCCGCCAAACTCATAATTCTGTCCGTTGCTTTTCTTGTAAGTTCCGCAACCTTAGGACAATAATATTCTCCGCTGATAATACTTGAAATCTGCCAGTCTATAAGCCCAACGTATTTACCCACCATATCTCCGAATCCTGCGGATTTTAGTTTTGCAGGGGCTTTTGACAAAATCTCCGTATCTCCTATTATCACTTCCGGTGATTTTGCGGGATAAGTAATTTTAAAATTTCCGTCAACCAGCGGAGAAGAGTAAGATGCGAACCCGTCCATAGAAGGTGCTGTTGCAAAAAGGCATAAAAGTTTATTCTCTTCCGCCGCCGCTTTTCTGCAAATATCGTTTAGAGAGCCCGTACCTACGGATATAACCCCATCGTTATTTTTTAGCAAGTTTTTAATTATTTGCACTTGCGAAACGGTGGCTTCTCTTAAATCTTCGTATACCTTAAAAGAAAGTTCAAAATCGTTAAGAGCGTCTAAAACACCGTCCGCCGCTTTCAAGGTGTTTTTATCCGCAACAACCAAAAGTTTTTTTCCGAACCCGTTTCTTTTTAATATTTCGCCCGTATCCTTTTTTACTCCGCGACCTATTACCGCTTCTTTAATATTCAGTTCGTGCTTAACGCCGCAGGGGCAATCCGAAAATTCTTTTTTTAATTTTTCTAAATCAATCATTACCGTTCACCGTTTTCACCTTTATCCGTCTTTATATCAACTTCTCCGTTTGCGGAAACGTGTGCTTTTATAGCCCCGTCTACGTCCGTTCTAAAAACTTTTATATCGGGATTTGCGTTTTGAAGCGCTTTTAGCGTATACGTTGACGGGTGTCCGTAAATATTGTTTGCACCGACTGATATCACTGCGTTTTTAGGATTGAGCGTTTGATAAAAAGTTTCGTTTATCTCCGCACCGCCGCCGTGATGCGATACCTTTAAAAAGTCAACGTTTTTTACAGACACAGAGTCTAACCCGTAAAAACCCGCTTGTTGATATTCTATTATTCTGCTTTCACACTCTTTTGTGGTATCGCCGGAAAAGATAAATTTTTTACCCGCATACTCTAAAAAAGTCACCGCCGAAACGGCGTTTATTTTATCGGACGTTTGTTCTCCGTAATTCAAATCGTCGTATTCAGCCATTTTATCGGGAGATAGCGGAAGAAGAAAATAAATTAAATAATCCGCACCCTTTATCATTCTACCCGTTTCGGAAGTATAGGTCTTTTCCGCTTTATCTTTAAGCACATTAAGCGCACTTTGATATACAGGAAAGTTTTCCGTGTTTAATATGTGTGGAATAAACGCCTTTCCTACGTTAAATTTAGATATTACTGCTTGGGCGTTGCCGATATGGTCTATGTCAGGATGTGTTAAAATTAAATAATCTATCTTTTCTACCTTATTGTGATTTAGCGTTCCTATAATCAGGTCTTCTATTTCTTGACTTTTATCGCCGCAATCGATAACCAAAATTTTGCCGTCAGGCAGTTTTATAACAGTACAATCGCCTTGCCCAACATCCATAAAAACAACCGAAAGTCCCGACTCGTTAAAAGTCGGGTATTCTTTCTTAATTACTATATCAAATTTTTCCGTACACCCGCTGCAAAAACAACAAACCGTAAAAGTTATTGCAAGTGCCACAAAGCGTAATCTTTTGTAAACGCCCTTCACAGTTATATATCGTAATTACTTTCTTTTTTTGCCGCTCTTTTTTAGTTTTTCTATATCCGCCTTTATTTTAGGCATAACTTCTATTGCCGCCTGATAGCCTATATCGTACATTATTTCGCCAGAAGTAAAACTCATAGCGGTAAACTCGGATAAGTCCGGGTGAATCATAACGTCACTGTTATCGTATCCTGCCTTCCACGGTTCTTTTACTTTTCCTTCGTAAGTGGGGAAAAGCCTTGTAAGCAAAGAAGGCTTAGAATCTCTTGTAGATAAATCTATCCCAACAACGTAATCCGCACCTAGGCTCTTTGCAACGTCCGCAGGGATAGAGTTAGAAAAAGCCCCGTCTACGTATCTTTCTTTATCTATCACAACGGGCTTAAAAAACGGCGGATAGCAAGAAGACGCACAAAGCGCAAGCGCAACGCTGCCACTTTCAAAAATCTTTTCTTGCCCGCTTTCTATCTCGGTTGCAATCGCTCTAAACGGCTTTTTCAGTTCTTCTATATGCAAATGCCCTATCGCCTTATCGATTACACCAAACAATCCGGAAGTATCCATATTAAGCATAAAAGTGCTTTTAATTTCCCCAAAATCCACCCTTTTTAACATTTCCGAAATATCGGTAGAAGTATACCCTTCCGCATAAAAAGCGCCTATCACGCTGCCTATACTACTCCCCGTTATAACGCTAAATTCTATGCCGTTTTCTTCAAACGCTTTTAGCGCGCCAAGTTCCGCAAAGCCCTTAGCCCCGCCTGAGCCCAACGCTAAGCCTAACTTTATTTCTTTGGGTTTTCTTTTGAATAAAAAATTAAACAATTTCATTTATCGGTCTCGCTTTTTTTTGTTTTACTCTTACTCATTTTTACTATCGTGATAACCAAAAGAATCAATGCAAGTGCAAACAGTCCGTAAAGCACGTAATCAAGTGCAGTAAGCGACCAAACAGCTATACATAATTCTGCCAGTAACGATATTATTATGCCGGCAACCAAATTGCCAAGCATTATGGGCCAAATAACGTCCTTAAACTTCAAATTTAAAAACACAGCTATTGCCGTACCCGTCCAAACACCCGTCATAGGCAACGGAATAGCAACAAAAATAAACACGCCTATTTGCTTTATAAACGTTCCGCTTTTTTGCTTTTTTTCTTCGCTTTTACCCTCAAAGGTCTTGCCGCGTTTTTCCGCTTTTTCCATGCTGTTTTTCAGCGTTTCTTCCGCTTTATCCGAAAAATATCCTTCTACTTTGTTTGCAAAACCGTTAAACCACTTTATCTTTTTTAACAAATTAAGAATAGGTCTTAATAAAAAGTATACGGGAATAAATACCAAGGTAGACCCTGCGTAGCTTAATAAAAGAGCATTAAAAAAGTTAAACGCAGGCAATCCCCTTGCAAAAACTATTCCGCCCTTTAATTCTATAAGAGGAACGATAGACATAATAAAGGTCGCCCAAAAATCGTTTCCTATAAAGTTGCTTATAAATTCCGTCATTTTTGCACCCAAACGCTTGAATTCTTTTTTAGATTAGTATAATATAATTATAAAAAAATTGCAACAGAAATAAAAAAAACTAAACGGCGGACCACTTTATGACAACACAAAAAATGCTTTCCGGTTTAAGAAAGGCAATCACCACTTATAAACTTATAAAAAACGGAGATAAAATAGCCGTGGGGCTCTCTGGCGGCAAAGATAGCCTTACCCTTTTAAAACTTTTAGCGGAATATCAAAAATTTTCTCCCGAAAAATTTGAACTTATAGCAATAACCATAGATTTGTCTTTTGAAAAACAAGATAAAGACTTTACCGTGCTAAAAAACTTTTGTAAAGAACTAAACGTAGAATATCACATAGAACACACTGAAATAGGAAAGGTCGTTTTCGACGTTAGAAAAGAGCAAAGCCCCTGTGCTTTGTGCGCTAAAATGAGAAGGGGCGCACTAAACTCTCTCGCCGCAAGCCTAGGTTGCAACAAAGTTGCGTTGGGGCATCATTCGGACGATTTGATAGAAACTATGCTTTTATCCCTTTTTTACGAAGGAAGACTTTCCACCTTTTCTCCTAAAAGTTTTTTAGACAGAACCGGTATAACCGTGATAAGACCTATGTTATATCTTTCGGAAGCGGACGTTATTTCTTATTCTAAAGATTTGCCCGTTGTCGGCAGTTGCTGTCCTGCAAACGATAAGACCAAAAGGGAATTCGTTAAAAACCTTATAAAAAACATCTCTAAGGACGTTCCTAACGTTAGAGAAATGATGTTTACCGCACTAATTCATCCTGAAAGATATAATCTTTTTGATAAATTTGTTATAGATGCGGAAAAATATTGATCTTTTTATTTAAATTATCAAGACACAAAAAACACGCTGCGTCATAAAAGACACTGCGTGTTTTTATTTGAACTTTTTATATTATTTACTGCTTTCCGGCACGGGAGATATATAAGACAACACGCTTACGCCCGTTAATTCTTCTAACTCTTTTTCGTCTTTTATCTTATTATCTAAAACATAAATCATAACCGCAACAAGCACTCCGATTATAATCCCTGCAAGAATAGACAAACTTATATATTTGCTGAATCCCGAAGAAGACGAAACCGAAAATTCGTTTTGCATTTTAACAAGTTCTATAGATTCAACCGCTATAGGTTTATCTTGTCTAAAACTTATGCTTGCGGCTTCAATAATCTTATTTAATCTTTCTACCGCCTTATCTTTATCACCGTCTTTATAACTGATAGAAAAAATCAAACTGTCGCTATCGTAGTTTACGGATACTGCGCCGGCAGTAATCCCTTCGTCCTTCTCTCCGATTGTTTTTGCCTTGTTTACTATTGCCGGACTTTTAATAACGTCTGCAATAGTGGGTAAATATTTTTTTGCAAAAGACGTGTTGCTGGTAATGCTTTCCGTTCCCGAAGACTCTAAATGAACTTTAAGCATAACGTTGCTTTTTGCGGTATACGTGGTTTTTGCCGTAAACACGCCGAAAACCGTTCCTAAAATGCCACAGGCTATCACTATGCAAAGTATCAAAATCCAACTTCTACATAATATCTTAAAAAACGGAATACCTTCTTTTTTTTCTTCCACAGAAGACTTTGCTTTTATCTCTTCCATAAAATTATACCCCCGTAGATTCTATAAACGCAAGAACGGCACAGCCCGTAAGTTTTTCTAACTCTTCTTTATCTCTAAGCGTTCTATCCATAAGCCCAACCACGTAAACGGCAAGAGCGGCTGCCACCACGCTTAAAACTGCGGCTATAATTATTATTTTGCTTTTAGACAAATCGCAAGATACGCCTTTATATTCGTAATCTTTTACGGAAACGTTTACACCGAAATACATTTTTTGACCGCTTTCGTTGGTAAGGTTTGCCTCTTTTTCTATTGCACAAAGCAAGATTTTTACCTTATCTCTTGCAAGCGTGGGCGTTGCATCTTTATAATTTACGCCGACCATATAACTCACGGTTTGAGAATCCGTATCAGATGCCGAAACGGAAATGTTGCCACCGTTTATATACGAAGCAGAAACCCTGTCCGTAGCGGCGTTATAGTATAACGGATCTTCTTCCGAAACGACAGTGTTTACCGAATCTATAAATTCGTCCACACTTTTATATTGATGTTTTGCGTAATAATCGTAATAAAAATTCGCGCGGTCTACCACACAACCTTGATTACAAAAATTAACGAACGTTTCAAAATAAGCGGAAGTGTATTCCGAATTTTCTTTGCTACCCGTTCCTTCACCCTCCGCTTTATAAACGGCGGATTGAGTAGCCGTGTATGTAGGCGTTTTAGTATACGCCACGACTACGCCCGCACCCGTAATAAGCACTATAACGGCAAGCACTAAAAGAATGTTTCTTTTAAGCGCAAGGTATGCTTTTTTGATAAGTTCGCCAAGCGCCATTCCGTTTTCTTGTTCCATAGAGAATTTTTTCTCCTTGTTTTATTTTAACTTTGCTTTTTTACCAACAAATTATTGTTATATAAATTAAACCGCTCTTTCGTCTATTTTATAAGTGGGCACTAATTCGTGCACCTTATATTTCATATCCGCAACTTCGTTTTTTGCATATTCTAACAACTCGTCTATATGCTTAAACAAATTCTCTTCGTCAAACTTTATGGGCTTTCCTATAGAAATCATTTCGTTTGCGGTTTTTACAAGCCCCTCTTCCGCCATAAGGCGTTCTTCGTATAGTTTTTCTCCGGGACGCAATCCCGTGACTTTTATATCAATATCCTTAAACGGTTCTAAATTAGAAAGCTTTATTAAATTCAACGCCAAATCGTAAATTCTTACGGGATTTCCCATATCCAAAACGAAAATCTCTCCGCCGTGAGCATATGCGCCCGCTTGCAAAACCAAACTTACGGCTTCGGGTATCGTCATAAAATAACGCACTATATCTTTATGCGTCACCGTCACGGGACCGCCCTCTTTTATTTGCTTTTTAAATAGCGGTATTACCGATCCGTTAGAGCCTAAAACGTTTCCGAACCTTACGGCAACGTAGTCCGTTTTATATTTTTTATCCATTGCTTGAATAATCATTTCGCATATTCGTTTAGAAGCACCCATAACGTTAGTCGGGTTAACCGCTTTATCCGTACTGATTAAAACGAATTTTTCCGCACCGTACTTACCTGCGGTTTCCGCAACGTTCCTCGTTCCGCCAACGTTGTTTTTTATCGCTTCGTTAGGGCTTGTTTCCATTAAAGGAACGTGCTTATGAGCCGCCGCATGAAATACTATTTGCGGACGATACTTTTCAAATACCCGCTCTATTTTTACTTTATCTCTTACGCTTGCAATAAGAGTCAATAGATTTAAGTCGCTAAAACGCCTTTTTAGTTCTTGCTCTATATCGTAAGCGTTGTTTTCGTAAATATCTAAAATAATCAACTGCTTAGGATTATGAGTTGCTATTTGGCGACAAAGTTCGCTTCCTATAGAGCCGCCGCCACCCGTTACGAGAACGACTTTATTCTCTATATAGCCCATAATTTCGTCTAGATTAACTTTTACTTGCTCTCTACCCAAAAGGTCTGCAACGCTTACCTCTCTTATAGAAGAAACGGAAAGAGTGCCGTTTGCGAATTGATATATCCCCGGAACGGTCATTACTTTGCAGTTGGTTTTTTGACATTCTTCTATTATTTCCTTTCTTTTTAAGGAGCTTACGGAAGGCATTGCAATTATAATTTCGTCCGCATTGAATTTTTTTGCAAAATAACAAACTCTGTTTGTCCTTCCAAGTATCTTAACCCCTTGTATGCTTTTGCCTGTTTTGCTTTCGTTATCGTCTAAAACGCAAACGGGAACCATACGGATTTTATCGGAGTTTTTCATTTCTCTTATAAGAACGGCACCGGCATCTCCGCCGCCTATTATTATAACCTTTTTAGGAAGACCTTCACCGGATTTTAACTTGCGATGGTCGCAATACAAACCACGCAACTTATACGCAAACCTACTTCCTGAAAGCCCCGCAAATATAAAAGCGGAAACCATAAACGCCCTTGCTATTTCAACGGTAGGACAAACTATTGCTATAATTATATTTAAAATTAACGATAAACAACCTACAGCCACCAACTTTAACGCTTCATTAAAACCTGCATACTTCCATACGCTAAAATACAACCCTAAAAGATAGGTTAAAGCAAAAACCAAACCAATGTTTGCCAAATAAAAATAAAGTTCTTCATTTATAAGCGTAGAAGCCGACAACCCGAATAAAGGATAGCATATAAACCAAGCGAAAGTCGTTGTCAATAAATCGCAAATAAAAATTATCAGTTGTTTTGTTTTTCTATTCATTTATCGCTCCGTTAAATTTGGTTTTCAAATCCGCAATTACTTCTTTTGCGGTAAGCCCGTTAACTTGTAGTTGATTTTGCACGCTGCCGTGCTTTATAAACTCGTCCTTTATGCCGTAGGAATAAACTTTTGTGCAAAACCCTTTTTTTGCATAAAAATCTCTAACCATACTTCCAAACCCGCCTATCAAACTGTTTTCTTCAAGCGTAATCACAACGGAGTCTTTTATTTTTATAAGCGAATTTTCATCTAGCGGTTTAACCGTTCTTGCGTTTATAATTCCCGTATCCGCATCTGTTTTTTCGGCAATTTCCTTTGCTAGGTTCAACATTCTGGGACCAACCGCCAAAACGTTTATATCTTTACCAAAACTTATCTCTTCAAAATCGGGTTTTTCAAAACGATTAACTAATTCTCTTTCTTCTTGCAAAACCGCAGGGTATCTAATCGCCACGGGAGAATTTGCATTTATTGCGTATTTTAGCATATCTCTAAACTCCGCAACGCAAGAAGGTGCTAAAATTTTTATATTTGGCAAATGCGACAAATAACTTAAATCGAACACGCCTTGATGCGTCCTTCCGTCCGCACCTACAAGCCCTGCCCTGTCTATGCAAAACACAACGGGTAAATTGGGAATACACACGTCGTGCAATATTTGGTCGTACGCACGCTGCAAAAAGGTTGAATAAACGCAAACAACGGGCTTAACTTTTCCGGCAGCCATTCCTGCGGATAACGTAACGGCATATTCTTCTGCAATGCCAACGTCTATAAATCTATCGCCGTGCAATTCTTCCACGACTTTTAGCCCCGTGCCGTCTTTCATTCCGGCAGTCACCGCAACAATATTTCTATCCGTTTCCATTAAACGGCAAAGTTCTTCGCCAAGTGCAGCGGAAAAAAGGTAATTTTTACTCTTTAAGTCTTTGCCCACACCGTGATAAATATCCGGCGTTTCTTCCGCCTCCACGTATCCTTTGCCCTTTGTTGTGCTTACGTGCAAAAACACCGCCTCTTCTTTAAGGCTTTCTTTTACTTGCGTTAAGGTGCTTATCATTTCAGCTAGGTCGTTGCCGTTGTTTACGCCAACGTACTTAAAACCGAATTTCTCAAAATAAGCGTTTTTGTTAAGAAGCATTTTTATAAAGTTTTTTACCTTGCGGCAAAATCTGTAAACAAGTGAATTCTTAAAAACTTTTTTGAATGCCTTTTTCTTTTTTATATACCCTTTTTGGGTTGTTCTTTTAGAAATGTATTTATATAAACCGTTAACGTTTTTGCTTATTGACATTCCGTTGTCGTTTAGTATAACCAAAAAATTTTTAGGTTTTTCCATAGAAGACGTAAACGCTTCTAGATTTAATCCGTTAACAAACGCCCCGTCGCCTACCAAATCTATTACGGAATAGTTTTCGTTTTTTATATCTCTCGCTTTGCAATACCCAAGCCCTACGGAAACAGACGTGCCGGCGTGCCCCGTGGTAAACGCATCAAACGGGCTTTCTTCCATATCGGGAAAACCTGAAATGCCGTTTTGAGTTCTAATATCCTTAAAACTTTCTTTCCTTCCGGAAAGAATTTTGTGCGCATAGCATTGATGCCCTACGTCGAAAATAAGTTTATCGCAAGGAAAATCAAAAACGTAATAAAGCGCTATAGTCAATTCTACGGCGCCTAAGTTAGAAGATAAATGCCCGCCGTTTTTTTTGGTGGTTTCTATTATTTCCGAGCGCAACTCTTTTGCAAGAAGGTTCAGTTCTTCTATATTGAGTTTTTTTACGTCTTCGGGTAATTTTATTCTATCTAGAATCGCCATAACTTTACACTTTATATCTACTTAGTTTATTTATTATAATATAATGTAATAAAAATGTCAACAGCGGTTTTTTATTTACCCCCCCTCCTTAAAAAGACATTTTAACTATTTTTTTTAAAAGAATAAAGGCTCGGATTTCACCGTGCCTTTATTGATATAAAATTTTATTAGAGTCTACTTTCTTTTATTTCGTTTTTACCATTATTTTTTGTTCCGGTGATTATAGCACATACCAAATAAGAAACAAAAGCACAGGCAAGCAATACAACCGCCGCTATAACGTTTCCGCAAGAAACATCGTAGTCCTCTATTACAAGACTTCCCGCTATAATTACAAGCACTAAATAAACAAGGCTGATTGCAAACGCAATCACTATGCTTTCTAAACATGCTTTATTGTTTTTCTTGTCACTAAACAAACCGTACGTGATAGCACAAATTGCGCCGCCTACGGCAAAAACCAAAACGTCAAGCACAGCCCAGCAACCAACATTAAGCCCGACTATTCCGCTTTTAGAAAAAAGCGTTGCCAGAACCGTCTTTTTAAATGTGTCGTATCTTGCGATAGATGCAATTACACCGGCAGATAGTCCCGTTTCTACAATGTACGAACTGCTAGCCTCTTTAACTTCTATCACTAACATACTCTTTGCCAAAAGAGTAAGCACTATAACAATAAGCAATAAAGATAAGCAAGAGCAAATATTTTTTACTAAAACGTTTTTGCTTATAACTGCCTTGCCGCCTACGGATAACTTTATCGCAAATGCAATAAGCGTAAACACGGCAGAAATAATAAGCCCGCATTTTATTCCGGAAGAAGAAACCACGTCCGTTTGTTCGCTAACTACACCGTATAAGCCGTATTCCAAACTATACCCATATTCAAATGCTTTGGTAAGAGCCGCGGTGACCGCAAACGTTCCTAACGCAATCGCAAGAAAAATCGCAATACTGTTATTGCTTTTATTTTTTACTATCCCTTTGCCGAACTTTATGCTTGCGACAAGCAACATAGAAAAAGACGTAAGAATATTTGCCACTAGCACAACTAAAAACAATATACAATAAATTTTGTATTCCACAGAAATTTTAGACAATGCATGCGAAGTCCCCACGTCGTTTTCTAAAATTCTTATAATCTCCTTAAACAAGTTTATGCTATTTGCGCTTCCCGTACTCACTAACTTGCCGTTATATTCGGTATTTACGTTCATAAAGAAACTGCAAACAAATAAAACTAGCAAAGCGGCAAGCATAAAAGAAGGAATTACTATACCGGCAACCTTTTTATAAACGGCATATCCTTTTCCCTTTTCTTTTACTTTACTGCTCGCTACGCTGTATGTAGCAACACATTCCGTCGCAACGGTTTCTTTTTCAGACTCTCTTTCTTTTTCCTTGTCAATTAATTTGCCGCCGCATGCGGGACAGAACTTATAATTTTCATCGATTTCTTCTCCGCAAAACGCACAAATCTTTTTTCCGTCAAGCCTTGCACCACATTCAGGGCAAAACTTGCTGCCTTCCACACACTCCTGATGACAAAATTTACATTCCATAAACCTTCTCCTTTATAACCCCTCAAAAAACCCGCAATTATTAGTCGTTTTTATACGGTTTTCTTAATACTATCACAAGAATACTTGTAAAGTCAATATGCAAACAAGAAAACTTGTAAAATATTTTTATGAGTAAGTTTGGGGATAACCTTATAAGGTTGCGTAAAGAAAATAAAATCAGCCAGCAAGAACTAGCAGCAAAGATAGTCGTGACACAACAATGTATTTCCGAATGGGAACGTGGAAAAATAGAACCCACGCTTTCTAACTTATGGAAACTTGCGGACATCTTTGATATTTCCGTAGATTTTCTTATGGGCAGAAAAGATTATTGAAACAAATTTATACTCTAAAAATATCTTTTATAATAAAAAACGACCGGCTGTAATCAGCCGGTCGCATTTTATATTTTAATTATTTGTTAAGGTTTTTCTTTAACACGTCTAATTCGTCGTAAAGTTCCTTAGGCACTCTGGTAAGTTCGCCGTAGAATTGTTCGATTCCTTCGGTTTCCTTAATCCAGTTTTCTTTATCAACGGTAAGCAATTCTTCTATGGTTGCTTCGGTCACGCCGTCAAGACCTTCTATGTTGATGTCCTTAGCGTTAGGAACATATCCGATAGGAGTTTCAACTGCATCTACCTTATCTTCGCAACGATCAAGAATCCATTCTAACACGCGAAGGTTATCGCCGAATCCGGGCCATATAAAGTTGCCTTCGTCATCGGTTCTAAACCAGTTAACGTTGAATATCTTAGGTTGGTTTTTAACCTTTTTGCCCATTTCAATCCAGTGTGCAAAATAGTCGCCCATATTGTATCCTACGAAAGGACGCATAGCCATGGGGTCACGTCTTACAACACCAACTGCACCGGTAGCGGCAGCAGTCGTTTCACTTGCCATAATAGAACCTACGAACACGCCGTTGTTCCAATCTTTAGATTGATATACGAGCGGAGCGGTTTTTGCACGTCTTCCGCCGAATATAATTGCAGAAAGCGGAACGCCGTTGGGTGCTTCGAATTGATCGGATAAGCAGGGGCAATTCTTGGTAGGAGCGGTAAATCTGCTGTTGGGGTGTGCACCGCAAGTAGACTTATCTTTTTTGTCGTACTTAGTGTAATCCCACTTTTCTCCACGCCAGTTGATTGCGTTCTTGGGAGGATTGTTGTCTAAGCCTTCCCACCAAACCGTACCGTCGTCAAGATTTTCTACAACGTTGGTGAAAATAGTATCTTTCATAGTAGAAAGCAAAGCGTTGGGGTTGGATTTCATACTAGTTCCGGGAGCAACGCCAAAGAAGCCGTTTTCGGGGTTTACCGCCCAAAGTCTTCCGTCGTCACCTACTCTTATCCATGCAATATCATCGCCTACGCACCAGCACTTATAGCCTTTCTTTTGATAAATTTCCGGAGGTATAAGCATTGCTAAGTTGGTCTTTCCGCAAGCAGAGGGGAATGCAGCCGCAACGTATTTAATTTCGCCCTTAGGATTTTGAATTCCTAAAATAAGCATATGTTCTGCCATCCAACCCTCGGTTTTGCCAAGATAAGATGCAATACGAAGTGCAAAGCATTTTTTTCCTAAAAGAACGTTTCCGCCGTAGTTAGAGTTTACGGACATAATAAGGTTTTCTTCGGGGAAGTGGCAAATGTATCTTCTTTCTTCGCAAAGATCTGCATAAGAGTGTAAGCCCTTAATAAAATCTCCGTCTCCCAAAGTATCTAAAACAGCCTTGCCTACTCTGGTCATAATAGCCATATTCAAAACTACGTAGATAGAGTCGGTAAGTTCTATACCTATTTTAGAGAACTTACTGCCTACCGCACCCATAGAATAGGGAATTACGTACATAGTTCTGCCCTTCATTACGCCCTTGAAAATGCCGTTTAGCATATCGAGCGCTTCGCTCGTTTCCATCCAGTTGTTGATAGGAGAAGAATCTTCTTTTACCTTAGAACAAATAAAGGTTCTGCCTTCTACCCTTGCAACGTCGTTAATTTGAGTACGGTGAAGGTAGCATCCGGGCAACTTTTCTTGATTTAACTTGATAAGAATATTTTCCTTAACAGCCTGTTCTCTAAATGCTTCGAGTTGCTCTTCGCTTCCGTCAACCCAAACTACGTTGTCGGGCTGACAAAGTTCTTTTGCTTCATTGATAAAGTCCAAAAGTTTCTTGTTGGTCGTCATTTTGTTTCTCCTTATGAATTTCGGGAAAAGGTAATTGCCTTTTTCCGTATTATTGCCTTAATTTATTTTTTATTGTTTTAATAAAAATCTCATCGTTCCGCAGTATATATTCTATCACACGTTTGGTCAAAAGTAAACACTAAAACGAAAATTTTTATTTTTTTATACGCTGTAAGGCGTTTTGTTCAAACCGTTTTGCTTGTTTTTTCTTTTTTTAGTCTTTTTTATACGCAAACTGTCATAATTCGGCAAGCCGTTTAGTATATTGTTTAATAAAAACTTTAGAGAGCATTATGGATTACGTTAAAAAAGTGGTCGTTTTAAGCCAAGTAGAAGAAGGCTTTTCTCTATCCCAAAAAAGAGTAAGCGCAATAGCGAGAATAGAAATAGAGGGCGGCGTTGCCACGCTTTATTTTTCCGCCGTAAACTTTGCCGCAGCAAAAAACGGCGAATATGTCCTTTTTATAATAGACGAAAACAAAAAACTTTATTCTTTTAATTTAGAAAAACGCCCCGTTTCGGAAAGAAAAGTTTTTGAAACGCCGCCTAAAATAGACAGCGGATTTTCCGCCGCAGTTTTTTACGTGGAAAACGATTTACCCGTAATGGTCGCTTTTTTCGGTAAAGACGTTAATAATTTAAATATGAGCTCTTTTAAAAAAATCGTCTTGGAAAAATATTTAGAAGCAAAAAAGAAAACCAAATCGATTATTAAAGAACAGGAAACGATATTAAAAGAAACGGAAGTCAACAAACAAGAATATAACGACGAAGCGGTAGCAACCGAAAACTATTATCTTAAAGACGAAGACTTTAAGGATAAACTTAAAATATTTGAAGTAATAGACAAAGAAAATGTACGAATTCAAAATGAACTGCCTTTTAGCGCAAGCGAAAAAGAAAAGAAAGAAAATGAAAATAGCGGTATCCGTTTGCAAAATGAAGCAAACGATTTCGGCGGCAAAGAATATTCAAAAGAACACCCCTACTACGACACGGCAAAAGCCGAACTAGAAGAGGTACTTTTAAAATTCCCTTCGGAAACTCGACTAGAAAATAATCTGCCGGAAAGCCGCTTTGTAAAAATAAACTATTCCGAAAACAAATACTACGTTGTCGGCGTAATTAAAGAACAAGGAAAAGAAAAATACGTTTGCTACGGCGTCCCCGCAAAATACTCTGCCGAACCACCGAAAGAACTTAAAGGATTTTGTTCTTTTATTCCGCTTTCTGTTTTTGACCTTTCGGGAGAAGGATATTGGATGATGTTTCAAGACGCAATCACAGGGGAATGTGTAAAAAAAGATTAGTTTTCACAAATCGTTTCTATGTTTTTAAAATCAAAAAGCACGGATACTTTTAAAATCATTCCGTGCTTTTATATTTATATACTTGTTCTATACGCAAGGGCTATATAAGCAAAGTCCCTTCCGTAGATTCTATCACCTTAAACATTTCAACCTGTCTACCCGTCTTTGCATCTATATAAACAAAGTATTGACTTTCATCGTAATTGCCGCTAAATTCATAGCACAACACCTCGCTGCTGGTTCCAACGGGAACAAGCGCAAGCCTTGCGGTTTCTATTTCTATATTTTCGGAAACAAAACTTTTTGCTTGTTCTTTACTCAAAGCGGGCGTAGATATTTTTCTTTCTGTATGGTTTGTATAATAAGAAGAACTTTCAAAACCTATTACCATAGAAGTTTCCGCACAAACCCTTATTTTTATCATGTCAGAGTAAACGACCACTCCGTTTAAATCAAATGCAAAGTTTATCGTGTAAACGTTATTAGACAAATTGCTCCAAACGGGTTTCATTCCGGCAATGCCCAAGCCTTCTATAAATTCGCTTGCCACTTCTCTTACCCTTGCGCCTTCTATATTAACGTCTTTGCAACTTCCGCTCATATCGAACATAATAAGGTTTCCACCCTGCTTAGATATTTGAGCAAACAGTTCTTCCCCGTCCTTTTCCGCCGTAACGTTATAACATTTAATGCCGTTTTCGGTTTCTCCCACAGCCTTTATTTTTTCTATTCCGTATCCGGAAAAAATTTCAGCAAACCGCTCTTCCGCTTCGGCTTTAGATATTTCGTTCCCGCTAATTCCCTTTATTTCTCTTTGATTTATGCCATCAGAAAAAGGTCCGTCGTATATAAGTTCGGGATAATTTACGGAAAGGTTTTGAAGTTCGTTAAACCCGCTTATCACCACGTTTCCGTCGTTGCCGTCCGCAAGAGAAGAAAAAGAAAAGTCGTTGCCCATTTTTTGAGTCATCGTTATCAAAGACTCTTTAAAGGATTTATTCGCTTCGTATAAACTCACCAAATCTGCAACGTCTTTCTCCGTAAAATTTTCTCCGTTAACAAGTTTTTTATTTAAATACTTTGCATAATCGCCTATTTGGTTAACTAATTTAGTAGTGTAAAACTTGCTTTGGTCTTCTATGGGGAGTTGTTGCAAATCGTTTTCCGCAAGTTCGCTGTTTATGGCAACGTCCGTTAAATAAATTTGTATTGCGCCCCTATCTTTAGATGCAAATATTTTAGAAAGGTTTACGTCTATATTATCAACCCTATCCACCGTATCGTAAAAGGACTTTTGATAGGTTGCTTCTAACGCCGTGTCGTTTTCCGAAGGCATTAAAAAGGTAAACGTGAGTGCGGAAGCAAGCACCAACGTTGATACGCCAAGTGTAATCACTGCCGCAAGCCACCCGCCGTTTTCAGGTTTCTCTCCGTTGTTTTTTTTTGCTTTTTTTTGTTCTTTTTGCCTTTTTTTATATAACTTTTTCTCTTCTTTTTTCTCTTTAAGTTTTATTTTTTCTCTCGCAAGAGCAATCCTTTTTTCTGCCATGCAACGCTCTTTTTCTTCTCTATCGTTTTGTTTTATACAAGATTCTCCGGCAACGTTTTCTACCTTTTCTACTGCATTATTCTTTTTTTCTTCCATATCCCCCCCTTAAACTGCAAACACGTGATTGCCTATCGTCACGGTAGTCTTTCTCGAAAAAATCCACGAACTGGTCGCCGTTGTAGGATTATAGTAATAAATCGCACCGTAGGTAGGATCCCAACCGTTCATTGCGTCCTGCGCCGCCTTTTTTGCAGTGGCGTTCGGCGTTAAGTTTATTTGCCCGTCGCTTACCGCGGTAAAAGCGTATTTTTGATAAATAACACCGCTCATCGTATTAGGAAAAGACGAGCTTTTTATTCTGTTCATAACCACTGCACCTACGGCAACTTGTCCTGTATAAGACTCTCCGCGCGCTTCACCGTAAATGAGTCTTGCCAAAAGATTTATATCCGAATCGGAATACGAAGAAGAGTTAGCCCCGCCCGAAAGCGTCATTCCCAAAGCGGCAAGCGTTTTTGTTCCTACTATACCGTCTGCGACAAGTCCGTTTCTTTTTTGAAAGTATATTACGGCTTTTTTTGTTTGCGAACCGAAAATACCATCTACGTTTCCGGAATAATATCCCCAGTTTTTAAGTTTTCTTTGCATAGTTTTAACATTGCTACCGGTATTACCTTGTTTTAGTACGGCGGCATACGCCGTTTCTACCCTTTCGGCACTTGTAGAAACAACCGTAAAACACACCCCGACAGACACTATCATTAAAACAAGCGCAACTACTCTTATTTTCTTTTTCATTCTTTCTCCTTTTTGTTTATAAACGATTTTATAATCTCGTAAATCTTGCTTTTGTACACGTATCCGAAATCTCCTTTTGTAAAACACAGCGGCGGATAGACCACACACCACCAGTTATCACCTTTTGCAGAACCCAACTCTATAATAAGCGCATCGTAAAATCCGCTTTCTAGCGTAAAATCCCCGTATGTTCTGGTGGGAAATTTTTCTTCTCTCATAATCGCCTTTGCCCCGTAAAAAAAACCTTCTTTTTTAAGAGTTTCTTCTGCAATTTCGCTTATATCGTTTAATCTTTCGGTTAAAGTTTTTTCGGCTTTGCTTTTAGAATCACACTCCGCCAAAAAAGGGGCAAGGTAATTTACTACTGCTTCTTTTACCAGATATTTTACCGCTTGATCTTCCTCTTTATTAGATTCCGCTCGGATATGTATTCTCAGGTATTCCGTTCGTGGGCTTTGACCTTGAACTATTACGCCTGCGGATACTACAACTATTATGGCAAATATCAAAATTGTTATGCACGCTTTTTTCATTTTTTCTTTCTCCTAAAACGCTTTTATTAAAGTATTTATTTTATTGACCGATATTTTGATTTTTATTCTTTTTTAATATAAACAACTTTAAAAT
>CAYVPW010000014.1:0-31386 GCA_964453915.1 uncultured Christensenella sp.
CTATATAATAAAAACTATACAAAAGTAGCAAATAAATTTTATAACCGCTTGCAATATTTAACGGTTTGGTTTACAATATATTCGGTAAGTTATGTTTAATGGTAAAAAGATAAATTTAACCGTTTCGTGTGCAAGCGGAACGGAAAAAATACTTAAAAGTCAACTTTTTAGGTTGGGATACGGAGAAGTTCCTGTAGTAAACGGCAAAGCACGCTTTACGGGAGAAGAAAAAGACGTGGCAAGGCTTAACGTTTTTTTAAGAACCGCAGATAGGGTATACGTGACGCTGAAAGAGTTTTCCGCTTTGAGTTTCGACGAACTTTTTGACGGAGTGTACTCTATTCCTTGGGAAGATTTCGTGCCTAAAAACGCCCGAATAATAGTAGACGGTAAGTGTGTAAAAAGCAAGATATACGCTATATCGGCAAGTCAATCCGTTATTAAAAAAGCCGTGGTAAAAAGGCTTTGCGATAAATACGGTATAAATTCTTTGCCGGAAAGCGGAGAGAACTACGAGATAGTTTTTTCTCTGTTTAAGGACGTGGCGGAAATTATGCTAAACACAAGCGGAGCGGGGCTTCACAAACGCGGGTACAGAAATAAAGTTTGGATAGCGCCTATAAAAGAAACGTTGGCGTCTTCTTTGTTGCTGTTTAGCGATTTTTATTATAATCGTCCGCTTATAGACCCGTTTTGCGGTTCGGGAACGATAATTATAGAAGGTGCGCTTATCGCACTGAATATTGCACCGGGGATTTTTAGAAAATTTGCCTTTAACGATTGGAAAAATTACGATAAGCGGTTATACGATCTTGCTATAGAAGAAGCAAAAGATTTAGAAAAGAGGGAAAGGAACTTAGATTTTTACGGCTACGATATAGATCCTAAAGCCGTGGAGTTATCTAAAGCTCACGCAAAAAACGCAGGGGTTTTTGACAAGGTAAAGTTTTATACCAAAAGCGTTGCAAATTTTTCTACCGAATTTTCTTGCGGAACGATAGTCACAAATCCGCCGTACGGAGAAAGGGTTTACGATAAAAAAGAAGCGGAAGAATGTTATAAGATTTTGGGAAATAAACTAAAAGAAAAGCCTTGTTTTTCTTCTTTTATAATTACATCCGCGAACAATTTTGAAAGGTGCTTTGGCAAAAAGGCGGACAGAATTAAAAAGTTGTATAATTCCGAAAAGGAATGTAAGTATTATTTTTATTACGGCAAAAAGGAGCAGAATAATGATTGACGGAAAGATTTTAACCGAAAAACTATTAAGATACGCCGAAAAAAATCTTCACTTAAATAAAAGGGACGAAATTTATTTCAGAAATCTTTTATTGAGAGAATTTAAGTTGCTTGAACCTACGGAAGAAACCGTAGATTTTTCCGAGGTGGACGCTTTGACCGTTCCGGACGTTTTGGTTAAAGAAACCGAAGATTATGCAGCGGAAAACGGGCTTTGCGAAGCGGGAACTGAAAATCTTTATTCTACGTATATAATGGGGCTGTTATCTCCCGTTCCTTCTAAGGTAAACGAGGACTTTTTAAGGATCAAGAAGGAACAGGGTATAGAAAAAGCCTGCGAATATTTTTATGGTTTGTCTATAATGAATAATTACGTTCAAAAAACGGCTATTTCCAGAAATTTGAAATGGGATTATAAAGACGGGAACCGCACTTTAGAAATTACCGTAAATTTAAGTAAGCCCGAAAAGAACAATAAAGATATTGCAAAACTTTTAACCGCACCCAAGTCTAAAAAATATCCTAAGTGCCTTTTATGTAAAGAAAATGAAGGGTTTATGGGAACGGTAACTCACCCTGCAAGGGAAAATATAAGGACTGTTTCTTTAACTTTAGGCGGAGAGCCTTGGTTTGTTCAGTATTCACCTTACGCATATTATAACGAGCACATGATTGCTATATCTGAAAAACATGCGCCTATGCACATAAAAAGGGATACGGTGCAAAAAGTTTTAGACTTTGTGGACTTTTTTCCTAACTATATGATAGGCTCTAACGCAGCGCTACCCATAGTGGGCGGTTCTATATTAGATCACGAACACTTTCAGGGCGGAGAGCACTTAATGCCTATGCACAAAGCGCCAGTGAAAGAGTTTTTTACGGCGCGCAATTATAAGAGCGTTTCCGTGGGTATCGTAGATTGGTACAATAGCGTTATAAGATTGACGGGTAAAAACAGAAAAGACGTAGAAGATCTTGCCACCGAAATAATAGAGAAGTGGGAAGACTATACGGATGAATCTTGTTATATTTTTGCACAAACGGACGGTGTAAGGCACAATACCTTATCTCCCGTTTGCAGAAAATGCGGTGACGAATATATTTTGGATATGATATTGAGAAACAACATAACCAACGAAGAGTATCCGGACGGTGTGTTTCACGCTCATCCCGAATATCACAACATAAAAAAAGAAGGAATAGGCTTGATAGAAGCAATGGGATTGTTTATCTTGCCGGGAAGATTAAAAACTCAACTTTCTATGATAGCGGATATTCTTTGCGGCAAAGAAAAGTACGTAGAAGAGGAGCTTGAACAGTCTGATAACTATTTGCATGCGCATAAAGATATGATTAAAAGCCTTTTAGAAGGCGGCAGTTATAGCGATTACGATAGTGCTTACAACGCTGTGATAGACAGTGTTAACGAAACTTGTAAAAATATTTTATTTAACACTGCAGTGTTTAAAAAAGACGAAAACGGTTGCAAGGGATTTAAGAGATTTTTAAGCAGCGTTGGGATAGAATAATAAAATCGATAGAATATAGGGAGATATTGATATGAACGTTTTAGTGACTGGCGGTGCGGGATATATAGGTTCTCACACCATGGTTGAATTGTTAAACGCAGGATACGGCGTTGTTTGCGTTGACAATTTATTAAACAGCAAATACGAAGCGGTAAGAAGGGTAGAAGAGATTACCGGCAAAAAAGTAAAGTTTTACGAAGGCGATATCAGAGATGCTCAAATTTTGGATAAAATTTTTTCCGAAAACGATATTTATTCGGTAATTAACTTTGCAGGATTAAAAGCCGTAGGAGAATCTTGCGCAAAACCTTTAGAGTATTATGAAAACAACATAGAAGGGCTTTTGCAACTTATGTTTGCAATGAGAAGACATAACGTTAAAAATCTTGTGTTTTCTTCTTCTGCAACGGTTTACGGTAAGCCGAAATCCGTGCCTATAAAAGAAGATTTCCCTTTGTCCACTTCTAATCCTTACGGAAGCACGAAACTTTTTATAGAATACATACTTAAAGACTTGTACGCTTCGGACAATTCTTTTAACATCACTATTTTAAGATATTTTAATCCGATAGGTGCGCATAAATCCGGAATGATAGGCGAAGACCCTAAGGGTATACCCAACAATCTTTGCCCGTATATCACGCAGGTAGCGGTCGGTAAAAGGGAGTTTTTAAGCGTTTTCGGCAACGATTACGCAACGCACGACGGAACGGGCGTTAGAGATTATATTCACGTTGTAGACTTGGCTAAAGGGCACGTTTTGGCGGTAAATAAGTTTAAAGATAATCCCGGACTTTTAATCGTTAACCTAGGCACGGGAACGGGATATTCCGTTTTGGATATGGTAAAAGCGTTCTCTAAGGCACTGGGAAGAGATATTCCTTATAAAATTATGCCTCGCCGCCCCGGCGATATAGACGAGTGCTATGCAGACCCGTCTTATGCGAAAGAAGTTTTGGGATTCGTTGCGGAATATTCTTTAGACGAAATGTGTAGGGATTCGCTTAATTGGCAAATAAAAAATCCAAACGGCTACGGCGACTGATTTTTAGATTTTTAGACAAATATAGATTCGTAAAAATACCGAATTTTGCATTTTTTGCAAAAAACGGTATTTTTTATTTTTCAAATTATTGCAAAAACGCAAAAAACAGCGTATAATTGCACTTGTAAAAATATGGTTTTCGATAATTTTTGCAAAAAAGAGGTTTTTTTATGAAGTACGGATATGTAAAGTGTGCGATATGCTCGCCTAGAATTAAAGTTGCGGACGTTGAGTTTAATACCCAAAGCGTGGTAGATGCTATAAAAACCGCACACGAAAAAAAAGTTGAACTTTTGGCTTTTCCGGAATTATGCCTTTGTGGTGCGACCTGCGGAGATTTGGTTTTTTCAAGCGTATTATTGGACGGCTGTTTAGAAGGTTTAAAAAAGGTGGTAAGAGAGAGCAAAAATAAAAATATGCTTATCTTGTTGGGTTTGCCTATAAAAAAAGACGGGCTTATTTATGACGCTGCCGTTTGTGTAAATAAAGGTGAAATACTTGGCGTTGTCCCTAAGAGTTTTTTAAATAATCAAAGCGGTTTTTCCGAAAACAGGTATTTTGCACAGTGTCCTGCGGAGAATTCAGTGATAGAACTTTTAGGAAAAGAAGTGCCTTTCGGCAGCAAAATTTTATTTTGCAATAAAGAAAACTCTGCGTTTAAGGTTTCCGTAGAAATTTCGGACGATTTATGTGCGTTAATTCCGCCGTCTACCTATCATTCTGTAAACGGCGCTACTATAACGGTTAATCTTGCCGCTACTCCGGAATACGTGGGTAAAAAGGACTTTATAGACAAAACCGTTAGTGCTCAAAGTTCCAAGTGCGTTTGCGGTTATGTTTTTGCAAATTCCGGCAAAGGAGAGTCCACTACGGATGTTGTTTATTCTGGCTACGGCGTGATAGCGGAAAACGGAAAAATTATTGCGGAGAGTCTGCCGTTTGAAAACGGGCTTACCGTATCTGAAATAGACGTTGAATTTTTAGAGTACGAAAGAACGAAAAAATTAAACCAAGGGTATGAAAAAGAAAATTACGATATAGCGGAATTTTCCGCATACGAAGATTCGGAAGAATTGAGTAGAAAATATTCTAAAACGCCGTTTTTGCCAAAAGAAGAAAAGGATATGGATAAAAGGGAGGAGTTTATATTGAATTTGCAAGCGGAAGGGCTTATAAAACGCATAGAGCATGTAAACGCAAGGTGTGTTGTCTTAGGGCTTTCCGGAGGGCTTGATTCTACACTTGCTTTAATAGTTGCGGTAAAAGCAATGCAAAAACTGGGCAGAAGCCTAAAAGACGTTATCGCCGTGACTATGCCTTGCTTCGGAACGACTTCCAGAACTTATCTTAACACGATAAAACTAGCAAAGTCTTTCGGAGTTTCGTTAAAAAAAGTTGATATAACAAAATCCGTGACGAGGCATTTTAAGGATATAAAACATCAAGACGGTGTTTTTGACGTGACTTTTGAAAATGCGCAGGCGAGAGAACGCACGCAAGTTATAATGGATATAGCAAATATGAACGGCGGACTTGTTGTAGGAACGGGTGATTTATCCGAACTTGCCTTGGGGTGGGCAACCTATAACGGAGACCATATGAGCAATTACGGGGTAAATGCTTCCGTGCCAAAAACTTTGGTAAGGCATTTAGTAAAATATTATGCTTCTACAAAATCCGGCAAAATAAAGGCTGTGCTTTTTGACGTTTTAGATACGCCGGTAAGTCCTGAACTTTTGCCCGCAAAAGACGGAGATATATCTCAAAAGACCGAAGACATAGTAGGCGACTATATTTTGCACGACTTCTATTTATATTGTTTTATAAGATACGGCTTTTCTCCTAAAAAAACGTATTTTGTTGCAAAGAACGTTTTTGAGGGTGAATTTGAAGATAAAGAGATATTAAAATGGCTTAAAAACTTTTTTAAGAGATTTTTTGCAATGCAGTTTAAGCGTTCTTGCGTTCCCGACGGTGTAAAAGTAGGCAGTGTTTCCCTTTCTCCTAGGGGGGATTTGCATATGCCGTCTGATGCGGTTGCTTCCTTGTGGATAAAAGAACTTGAAGAGATTTAATTTTGCACTCAAAAAAATTAAAAAAATTTTTTAAAATTTCTTGATTTAAATTTTTGAATGTGATACAATCTACGGCAGTATGAAAAAGATAGTAATAAAAACAAACCAAAGAAAAAACTTAACGCTTTCGCTAGGGGGTTGTGTTCTCTTTTTTCAAGGTGTTTCTTTTTCTCATTATTTCGGTTATTTAAATGAAGTCCTTTAACGGGCTTCTTTTTTTAATAAAAATTTTTTTGGAGGTTTTCTTATGAACAAGAACGGTTTAATCTTTGATGTAGAAGATAAGCCAAAATTCGGTCAGTTAATAGTTTTTGCTTTTCAACAACTATTAGCGATTATGGCTGCAACTATCGCAGTTCCCGCTGTCATTAAATTGCCGATTGCAGTTCCCGCGGCGTTATTGGGCGCAGGAATAGGTACTTTGGTATACATATTGTTTACCAGAGGAAAAAGCCCGGTATTTTTAGGTAGTTCGTTCGCCTTTTTGGGCGCATTGGGAACAGGTCTTGCATATGGATATTGCGGTATTATTTTAGGTTCTATTCTTGCAGGTTTGGTATACGTGGTGGTTGCCATAATCATTCACTACTGCGGAACAAACTGGGTATCTAAACTTATGCCCCCCGTTGTAATAGGACCGGTTGTTGCTTGTATAGGTCTATCTTTGGCAGGAAACGCAGTAGGCGATATGGTAAAGGCAAACGCATCTTCTCTTAACGGTGGTTATAACCTTATTGCATTGCTTTGCGCTTTAATCACGTTGTTTACCGTGGTAATTTGATCTAGTCAAGAAAAATTTAAATCCATAAAACTAGTTCCCTTTGTTATAGGCATCGGTGCAGGATACGTTTCCGCACTTATATTTACAATTATTGGTAGCCTTACCGGTGCGGATTATTTAATGATTTTGGACTGGACGCCTATCATTGAAAACTTTTCGGAAATATCCTTTACTTCTTTCTTTAACTATCCCGATTTTGCACTTATCGGCGGTATTAAAGAAATCGTTACGGGAACGGTTTCTTCCGAAGTTGCGGCGGGTTCGGCTGCTTATACCGGAACCGTTGCTCAAACCTTAAACTGGGCAGGCGTTGCGGAAGTTGCCGTTGCGTTTATTCCCGTTGCGCTAGTTGTGTTTGCAGAGCACATTGCAGACCATAAAAACTTGGGTTCTATAATCGGCAGAGACCTTGTTGGCGGAGAACCCGGCTTAAAGAGAACTCTTTTAGGCGACGGCGTAGGCTCTATCGCAGGTACCGTATTCGGAATTTGCCCCAACACTACTTACGGAGAATCCGTTGCGTGCGTTGCTATAACCAAAAACGCTTCCGTAAGGTCTATATTAGTTGCTGCGTTGATGTGCGTATGCGTATCTTTCTTCCGTCCGTTAATGGTTGTTTTGGAAACGATACCTTCTTGCGTAATGGGCGGCGTGTGCTTAACCCTTTACGGTTTTATCGCTGTATCCGGTCTTAAAATGTTTAAGGATATCGACCTTGGCGAAAACAAAAATTTGTTCGTTGTATCCGCTATTCTTATTGCGGGCATAGGCGGACTTTCTATTCAAATTCCTTACGCTTTAGAAGCGGGCGAAGTAAGCAAAACGATTACTATCACTTCTATTGCAACCGCTCTTATCTTAGGTGTTGCGATTAACTTTGTGCTTACCAGACTTGAAAAGAAGCAAAAGGCAAAAGAAGAAGTTAAAGAAGTCGCTGCGACAGATAGCGACAAAGAGTGATAAAAGTAAAACTTAATGCATTTCTTGCCTTAAATTTTTAAGGCAAGAAATTGTGCTTATAAAAGGAGAAAAGATGAAAGAATATAAAAACGTTCACATTTTAGATCACCCGCTTATAAAACATAAACTTGCTATAATAAGGGACAAAAACACAAACACCAAAATGTTTAGAGAAGTAATAAGCGAAATTGCAACGCTTATGGCTTACGAAAGTTTTAAGGACGTTCCCACTCAAGAGATAGAAGTGGAAACCCCGTTAGAAAAAGTTAAACAAACGGTTGTAAAAGAAAACTCCATTGCGATAGTTCCTATTCTTCGTGCAGGTTTGGGTATGGTTGACGGGGTGTTGACATTGTTCCCTGCGGCAAAAGTAGGGCATATAGGCTTATACAGAAACGAAGAAACATTAGAACCTTGCGAATATTATTGCAAACTTCCCGCTAATATAGAAGATAAGGTTGTAATGGTTGTAGATCCCATGCTTGCTACCGGCGGAAGTGCTGTAGACGCTGTTAAAATGCTTAAAAAGCACGGTTGTAAAAACATAAAACTTATGTTTGTAATTGCCGCACCAGCAGGCGTAGAAAAACTTGCGGAGGCTTATCCGGACGTAGAAATTTATATTGCTACTTTAGATAGATGCTTAAACGAGCACGGATATATTCTTCCCGGTTTAGGCGATGCCGGAGACAGAATTTTCGGCACCAAATAGGTTAATAAAACATATAAAAATCGCTTTTGTAGTAAGAGCGGTTTTTTAGTGCTTAAAATTACGATTAGTACTTGACGATTGAGTCGGTTTGTATTATAATTTATAGGAAATTGATAATTTTGTCGCTAGGCGCAAAATTATCCGGCAAAACTAAAAAAGTTTTGCCACAAAACCTAAACGGTTTTGTGATTTCTAAATTGAATTGCCGTCGAGCACGCGTTCTTGCAAGCAAACGCTAGGTTATTGTAAAAGTGCAATTCACAGTTTAACGTGGTATTAACTACTTTGTAGTTTAATTTGATAAGGGAGAAAACTTAATGAACAGCGATTTATCGGGGCTAAACGCTAAAACGGCGGAAGAGCGTCTTTTTGCGTTAGCGGAAATTCTAAAAAAAGAAACTCTACAAGATAAACCGGAAAAAAGAGAAAACGACGCAAACAATCATATTCACACTATATATTCGTTTTCGCCTTATTCACCCACGATGGCGGCTTATAAAGCGTACAAAGCGGGGCTTACAAGCGCGGGTATAATGGATCACGATTCTTTATCCGGAGCGATGGAGTTTCACACGGCGTGCAAAATGCTTGGAATAGGCGCTACTTGCGGTGTTGAAGTGCGTGCAAAATTCGATAGAGGGTTCGGTAGAATAAACCACCCTGATCAAAATGATTGCATATATATGGCTGCACACGGTATTCCGGCACAAAACATAGAAGCGTTTAACGAGTATTTAAGTACTTTCCGCATAAACAGGAACAAAAGAACTGAAAAGATGTGCAGGATTATATCCGATAGGTTTTCTAAATTCGGAATTACTTTAGACTTTAAAAAAGAGGTAATGCCTATTTCGGAAGCGGGTGAGGGCGGAAGTATAACGGAACGTCATCTTTTATATGCGCTTGCTGGCAAGTTAGAAAACGCTTTCGGGCGTGGCGAAAGGTTGATTTCTTTTTTAGAAAACGATTTAAATCTTGCCGTTTCCGAAAAGATAAAAGGATATTTATCCGATAGCGACAACGAGAACTTTTTATACGACCTTTTGGGCGTGTTAAAAGCAGACACGGCATTTTTCTACATAGATGCCGATAGCGAAATGCCTAATGCGGAAGATTTTGTTAAAAAGGCGAAAGAATTCGGTGCTATTCCCGCATACGCATATTTAGGGGACGTGGGACAATCCGTCACGGGGGATAAAAAACCGCAAAAATTTGAAGACGATTATTTGCCCGAACTGATTGAAGAGATAAAAAAGATAGGTATTCAAGCTGTTGCTTATATGCCTACCAGAAACAAGCCCGAGCAGTTAGAAAGGCTTATGGGGTATTGCAAACAAGCGGATTTGTTCGAGATAAGCGGAGAGGATATAAATTCACCCAGACAGCGTTTTGAGTGTGCCGCTTTGGCAGACGAAAGATATTCTCATTTAATTGATTCCACTTGGGCGTTGATAGGGCACGAATATATTTCGACAGTAAACGGTATAAAAGAAGGTATGTTTTCTGCCGAAACCGTAAACAGGTATCCGAGTTTAGAAGAAAGAATAAAAGTTTTTGCTAAAATCGGTAGAGAGAGCGTAGGGAAAAGATAAACGCTAAATAAGGTAAAAATTATAATATATAAAATAAGGTAGGAAAAAAATTATGGGTTTAATCGACTTAAAAGGAAAGGTGGCGGTAGTCACCGGCGCAAGCCAAGGATTAGGCGAGGCACTTGCAATCCGTTTGGATAAAGAAGGTTGCAAAGTTGCCGTTTGCGATATCAATTACGAAGGTGCAAAATCCGTTGCGGACAAACTTTTGGACGGAATTGCGATTTCCGTTGACGTAACGAAATTCGATCAGTGTGAACAAGCGGCTAAAACAGTTTTAGATAAGTGGGGCAAGGTAGACGTTTTGGTTTCTAATGCGGCTATAGTAAAGAGCGGTGATATATACTCTTTATCTCCCGAAGCGTTTAAGCTTGTCACGGATATCAACCTTAACGGATATTTTAACGTTGTAAAAGCGTTTGCGCCTTCTATGTTAGAAAGAAAGAGCGGCAGCATTATACAAATCAACAGTAAATCCGGTAGAAAGGGCAGCTATAAAAACGGTGCTTACGCTTCTAGTAAATTCGGCGGCGTGGGGCTTACTCAAAGTTTGGCGTTGGAATTTGCAGAATCGGGTGTAAGGGTAAACTGCATATGCCCCGGAAACCTTTTGAACTCTCCGCTTTGGGTTAACAGTTTATTTAAACAATATGCTAGAAATCAAAACACTACCGAAGAGGCAATAAGAGAAAAATACATAAATCAAGTACCAATGAAACGTTCTTGCGAATTTATTGATATAGAAAACGCTTTGGTTTTCCTTGCATCAGATTATTCTTCTTATATGACGGGGCAAGCGATAAACGTTACGGGCGGACAACAAATGTAAGTTAAGTAGACAATGGGGAAAATGAAATATTTTTATAGGAGTTTTTTGTATGAACTTTAACTTAATGCATCCGGCAGAACAAATTGTTTTGCTAATCAACAGAGTGTACCAAAGAGGGCTTACCACCACTTCGGGCGGAAACTTATCTATATTGGACAGCGAAGGAAACATTTGGATTACACCTTCGGGAATAGATAAGGGTTCTCTCACTCCTTCCGATATTTGTAAGGTATTACCGGACGGAACGGTAATAGGAAAGTATAAACCCAGCGTGGAACTTCCTTTCCATAAACTAGTTTATCAAACCAGACCGGACGTATCCGCTGTTTTGCACGCGCACCCGCCGGCATTAGTAAGCTATAGCCTTATTCGTGAAATACCTAAGGCAAACATTATTCCTACCGTTTCTATGTACTGCGGTAGAATTGGTATTGCTAAATACGAAGTTCCCGGAAGCGACGCTTTGGCACAAAGAATAGTTGCTGAAATCAAAAAGGGTATAGACGTTGTCGTTATGGAAAACCACGGCGTTATTACTTGCGCAAACAGTTTGTTTGAAGCGTTTAAGCGTTTTGAAACTTTCAACTTCTCTGCAGACGTTGGTATTATTGCTTCTACGCTCGGCACTCCCGAAGTGTTATCCGAAGAGCAAATTTCCGTATACAAGAGAAAGGGAGAAAATTCTTTAAGCGAATTTATTCCTACTACTCACAGTTCTGACGAAAGAAGATTGAGAAAAGAAATTTGCACGCTTATGCACAGGTCTTATGACCAACAACTTTTCACCAGTACGCAAGGTACTTTCTCCGTAAGACTTTCTAAGGACAGTTTCCTTATCACTCCTTACGGCGTGGATAGAAAATATATAGAACCGGAAGATATCGTTAGAATAGACGGTGATTATAAAGAAGCGGGAAAAACGCCCAGCCGTTCTGTAGATATGCACAAATTGATATATAAAGAACACCCCGAAATCAACGCTATCACCGTTGCACAACCTAAGCACGTTATGGCTTTCGGCGTGACGCATACTCCTATAGATAGCTTGACTATTCCGGAATCTTATATTGCAATGAGAGACGTTGTTAGAGTGCCTTTCGGAACGAATATTACCGCTCCGGAAAAGATTTCTGCTGCAATTTCCGATCATTCACCCGTTGTTTTGATAGAAAACGACAGCGTAATCAGTACCGGCAATTCACTTATCAACGCATTTGACAAGTTGGAAGTTGCGGAATTTACCGCAAACACCATTATTCATGCGAATATGATAGGTAATATTGTTAAGATTAGTGATAAAGAAGTGGAAGAAATCAATAAGGCTTTCAATCTTAAATAATGTAAAACACGTAAATACGGCTTTTTGTTTAAAGAGCCGTATTTTCAAATATTTTTAATAAGGATAAGGGAAAAAAAATGAATCAAACTATTAAGGACTTAGTGGATTTGTCCGCTTATGCGGGCAATCGTGTGGACTACACGCAAGGCGGCGGCGGAAATACTTCCGTTAAAGATTACGACAAAGGCGTAATGTTTATAAAGGCTTCCGGCTATAAACTAAAAGATATCACGGCAAACAATGCGTTTGTTGCGGTAAATCAAAAAAAGATTGCAGAGTATTATAATTCCGTTGACGTTTCTGTAGAAAAAGACTACGAAAAGGAGAGTGCGGAATTATCTAAAAGCGCAATCATTCCCACGGAAGGCGTTCCGTTACTTAGACCAAGTGTAGAGGTGGGCTTTCACGCAATACTAAAAAAATACGTTGTGCATACTCATTCGGTATATGCAAATATTTTAACGTGTGCGGAAAGCGGAGAAAGTATTGCAAACGAGTTGTTAAAAAACGAAGACTACGGTTTTATTTTCTTGCCGTACATAAACCCCGGTTTTGAACTTACGTTGGCAATGAAAAAAGAGATTGAAAACTACGTTAAAAAAACTGGTAAATATCCCGAAGTGATTTTTATGAAAAATCACGGTTTAGTCGTAAGCGGAGATTGCTTAGAAAGAGTTGAAGAAGTGAACACCGAAGTGAACGAGATAATAAGAAAACATTTTGGTTTAGAAGACAATTTCAAAACGATAAGCCTTACAAAATCTCCCACGGGGTATATTTCGGATACGCACGTTGTAAAATCTTTTATTGCCGAAAACGAACTGGATAAAGAGTTTTTGGATAAGTATCCGCTTTATCCGGACCAACTTGTTTACCTAAATAATATCTTGGCTAATTCTCCGGATACTCTTGTAGTAAACAAAGGCAAGGTTTACTATAATACGGACGAAAAACAAGCCACTACCTTAGACGAAACGCTTGCCGCTTATCTGTTCGTTATGACGGTGCTTAAAAACAATAAGTTAAAAGTTTCCGTAATGAACGAAAAAGAAGTAGGTTTTATAAACGGATGGGAAGCGGAAAAATACCGCCGTTCCGTTAAATAATAAGACAAACGTTTTTTAACCCCTTTCCTTAAACGGGAAGGGGTTTTCGTTTGCCATTTTTTGATAAAAAAAGATTAAAAAATAAGGGGTGATTTTTTTATTTTGGTATTGAAAGTATAAATTTTGTATGGTATAATTATCAAAGTATAATTAATATAGGGAGAATTTTAAATATGAAGACAAAAGCGGTAAGACTTTACGGCGTAAACGACCTTCGTTTAGAAGAGTTTGAACTTCCCGAAATAAAGGAAGACGAAATACTTGCAAGAGTTGTTTCTGACAGTATATGTATGTCGTCTTTTAAGGCGGCGGAACAAGGAAAAAACCATAAAAGAGTTCCCGATGATATAGACGTAAATCCCGTAATAATCGGTCACGAATTTTGCGGAGATATAGTTAAGGTCGGCGCAAAATGGAAAGATAAATATAAAGAAGGCGGTAAATTCGGTATTCAGCCTGCGATAAATTATAAGCCTTGTATGAACGGCTTGGGTTCTCCCGGGTATTCTTATCAATACATCGGTGGGGACGCAACTTACGTTATTATCCCCAACGAAGTTATGGAAAAAGATTGCTTAATTTCTTACGACGGCGATAGTTATTTTAAGGCTTCTTTGGCAGAACCCGTATCTTGTATAATTGCCGGTTATCACGAAAATTACCACAGTAGATACGATAATCACACTCACGAAATGGGTATAAAAGAAGGCGGTTCTGTTGCGATTTTGGCAGGCGTTGGCCCTATGGGACTTGGTGCTGTGGATTATGGTATTCACTGTGACAGAAAACCTTCTTTGATGGTTGTCACGGATATAGATCAAGCACGGCTTGACAGAGCGGCTTCTATTTTAACAGTGGAAGAAGCGGCTAAAAACGGCGTAAAATTAGTATACGTTAACACCTCTAAGGTAGAAGACCCCGTTGCTTACATAAAAGGCATAAACGGCGGCAAGGGATTTGACGACGTGTTTGTATACGCTCCCGTTTCGGCGTTGGTAGAACAGGGAGATGCGCTTTTGGGCGACGGAGGGTGCTTAAACTTTTTTGCAGGTCCTATGAAAAACGATTTTTCTGCAAAGTTTAATTTTTACGACGTGCACTATGCTTTCCATCGCATTACGGGAACAAGCGGCGGAAATACGGACGATATGAGAGAAGCGTTAAAACTTTCCGGAGAAGGAAGAATAAATCCTTCTATAATGATTTCTCACGTTGGCGGGTTAGACAGCGTGGTAGAAACAACGCTTAACCTTCCCAATATAAAAGGCGCAAAGAAACTTGTTTATACGCAAATCAAAATGCCGATGACGGCTATTGCCGATTTTGAAGAATTAGGAAAAACGGATAAATTCTTTGCGGATTTAGATGCTATTTGTAAAAAACACGATGGTATTTGGTCCGACGAGGCTGAAAAGTACATTTTATCACATGCCGAAAAAATTTAGAAATATTGATAAGGAGAAACACGTTTTATGGCAAATCCGGTATTGATGCCCAAGCAAGGCATTACGGTAGAAAGTTGTATTCTTACAAAATGGAACGTTAAAGTAGGGGACAAGGTTAAAGTAGGAGATATTTTGTTTTCTTTTGAAACGGATAAATCTTCTATAGATTTTGCTTCCGAAACAGAAGGAGAGGTTTTGGCTCTTTTTTGTGAAGAAGGGGACGAAGTTCCCGTTTTAACAAACGTTATGGTGATAGGCAATAAAGGAGAGGATATCTCTTCTTTTAAGCCAAATGCAAGCGAAGGGGACGTTAAAGAAGTTAAACAAGCGGAGGCGGCTCAGCCAGCAAAGGCGGCAACCGTAATTCCCGCGGATATTAAAGCAACGCCCGTTGCAATGCCTAAATCAGGCATAACCGTTGAAAGTTGTATTTTGACCAAACTAAATGTTAAGGTTGGCGACAACGTAAAAGTGGGGGATAACATATTCTCTTACGAAACGGATAAGTCTTCTTTTGATTTTCCGTCCGAAACGGAAGGCGAAGTGTTGGCGATTTTCTTTAACGAAGGGGACGAGATAGACGTTGGCGCAAACGTTTTGGTTATAGGCGAACACGGAGTAGACGCTTCTTGTTTTGCCCCCAACGGCGAAGCGGTAAGTGCCCCCGTAGAAATAAAGGCGGAAGAAAAGAAAGAGGCTGCGGCGGAAGTAAAAAGCGCTGCAACGCCCGTTCAAAATTCTGACGGAAGAATTTTTGCTTCTCCAAGAGCAAAAAATTTAGCAAGCAAACTGGGTGTAGACTTGGCTACCGCAACGGGAACGGGTCCTAAAGGAAGAATAATAGAAAAAGACGTTAGAGAAGCAAGTGTAAGTCCCAAGGCGGCGGCTTGTTCCGCAGTTGAAGAAACTGTAAAAGAAACCGTAAAAGCGCCCGTAGACGTTCATGCTTATAAAGACGAAAAGATGTCCGGTATAAGAAAGGTAATCGCTAAAAATATGGTTATGAGCCTTTCTACAATGGCACAGTTAACGCATACGCTTTCTTTTGATTGTACTAACGTTATGGCGTTTAGAAAGTATTTGAAAGACAATGCGGAAAAGTTAAAATTACCTTCTATAACCGTGAATAACATTATAGTATTTGCGGTATCTAGAGTGTTAAAGAATCACAGAGATTTAAATGCAAACCTAATAAACGGCGATACGATGCGCTATTTTGAACATACCAACATAGGCATAGCGACCGATACGCCAAGGGGATTGTTAGTTCCCACGCTTTTCGGTGCGGACACTATGACGCTTTCTGAAATAGCGGTAAAGAGCAAAAAACTTTCTCAAGACGCAATAGACGGAAAACTTTCTCCCGATCTTATGACCGGCGGAAGTTTTACGGTTAGCAACGTGGGGACAATGGGTATTGAAAGTTTTACGCCGGTAGTAAATCCTCCGCAAACTGGAATACTTGGAGTAAACACTATGGAAACGAGAATAAAACTCGGCAAAAACGGAGAGATTGTTCCGTACACTGCAATGAGTTTGTCTTTGTCTTACGACCACAGAGCGCTTGACGGAGCACCCGCTTCCCGCTTCTTAAAAGAACTTAAAGAGTATTTAGAAAACTTTAGTTTCAATTTGCTTGCGGACGGCAAGTGCATTTAGTATAAGGAGAAAATGATATATGGAAATTTATGATTTGGTTGTAATCGGCGGCGGCCCTGCGGGATATCTTGCAGCCGAGCGTGCGGGACACGCGGGGTTAAAAGTTCTTGTTGCGGAAAAGAGAGAATTCGGCGGCGTGTGCTTAAACGAGGGCTGTGTTCCGAGCAAAACTTTTTTGAATTCGGCAAAGGTTGCCGACTACGCTAACCACGCTGCTAATTACGGCGTAAAGGTAGAGGGTAGAGCGGTAGTTGACCAAAAGTTTGTTGTAGAGAGAAAGAACAGCGTAGTAAAAATGCTGGTAAGCGGTATCAAAGCCGGCTTAAAAAAGAATAAAGCAGTGATGAAAAACGCCGAGGCTTACATAGAAGGCAAAGCGGAGGACGGCTACAAAATTAAGGTGGGCGAAGAAGAAGTAATAGCAAAAAGACTTATTATTTCAACGGGTTCTGCACCGGTAGTTCCCCCGATAGCGGGAGTGAAGGAAAATATTCAAAGCGGTTTAGTGTTGACAAACAGAGAAATACTAGACATTACCGAAATCCCAGAAAGACTGGTTGTAATCGGCGGCGGAGTAATAGGACTTGAAATGGCAAGTTATTTCTCTTCGGTAGGTTCTAAGGTGACCGTTGTAGAAATGCTAAATAAAATTGCCGGACCTACGGAAGCGGAAATATCTGCGATTTTGCAAAAGTCTTTAGAGAGAAAGGGCGTAGAGTTTAAGCTTGGTTGCAAAGTCACCGGTGTTGAAAAGGACGGAGTCGTTTTTGAAAAAGACGGAAAGAGCGAAAAAGTTCTTGCGGATAAAGTCCTTTTATCAATCGGTAGGCGTGCCGTGACCCAAGGATTAGGTTTAGAAAATATAGGCGTAAATTTAGAGCGCGGAGCGATTGTCACAGACGATACTATGCGCACTAACGTTGCTAACGTGTACGCTACGGGTGACGTAAACGGAAAGGTTATGCTTGCGCATACCGCATACAGAGAATCCGAAGTTGCCGTAAACAACATTTTAGGTAAAAAGGACAGAATGAGATATAACGTAATTCCTTCCGTAATATATACTAATCCCGAAGTGGGAACGGTAGGAGAAACGGAAGAAAGCGCAAAGGCAAAGGGATTAGACGTTAAGGTTGTAAGTATTCCTATGACCTATTCCGGAAGATACGTTGCCGAAAACACTACGCTAGACGGGATTTGCAAGTTGGTAATGAACAAAAAGACCAACACGCTTATTGGTGCGCACGTGATAGGCAGTTATGCGGGTGAATTTATAGTTAGCGTTTCCGCAATGATAGATTTAGAGGTGGATATAGAGAATATTAAAAAACTCGTATTCCCGCACCCGACTGTTTGCGAAATTGTTCGCGAAGCAATTTTTACACTTTAATTTTTGATAATATATAGTAAGGAGATAAAAAATGTCTAAACAATTATTTGTTGACCCTATTAAATTAAGGGAAAAAGGCAAAATTAAGTTTGAAGATATTCTAGTTAATCAATACGACAAGACTATCGAAGACGAAAAAAAGAATTTTTCTAAAGAAGATTTCGTAAGGATTTTTAACGATATCGCAACTCTTAGAGAATTTGAGAGTATGATAAATTCAATAAAAATCAAGGGCGAATATCAAGGATTTAAACATTCTTATCCGGGACCTGCGCACTTATCTATGGGGCAAGAAGCCGCAGCGGTAGGTCAGGCTTATCACCTTGATTTAGACGATATGACCTTTGGTTCTCACAGAAGCCACAGCGAAGTTTTAGCAAGAGGACTTGCTTCCATTCATAAACTTCCGGACGATAAACTCTACCAAATAATGAAAGAGTTTATGAACGGCGAAACTCTTGCTCCCGTGGAAAAATTGAACAAAACCGGCAACGTAAAAGATTTGGCGGTTGACTTCCTTCTTTACGGTTTTATGAGCGAAATTTTTGCCAGAAGAACTGGTTTCCACAGGGGGATGGGCGGCTCTATGCACGTATTCTTTTTACCGTTCGGTATTTATCCTAACAATGCAATAGTCGGTGGTGCTGCTCCGGTTGCGCTAGGCGCTGCGTTATATAAAAAGATAAACGATAAGCCCGGTATAGTTATCTCTAACGTGGGAGACGGTGCCGTTGGTTGCGGCGTTGTTTACGAAAGTATGAACTTTGCCGCTATGGATCAATTTAGAGATTTGTGGGAAAAGAAAGGCGGGCTTCCGATACTGTTTAACTTCTTTAATAACGACTACGGTATGGGTGGACAAACCCGTGGAGAAACTATGGCTTACGATTTCTTGGCTCGTTTGGGTGCAGGCGTAACGCCGTCTCAAATGTATGCAGAGCGTGTGGATGGATTTAATCCTTTGGCTGTGATAGATGCGGTAAAGAGAAAGAAAGATTTATTGCTTGCAGGAAAAGGCCCCGCTATGCTAGACGTTGTAACCTATCGTTTTGGCGGACACTCTCCTTCAGACGCTATGAGTTATCGTACGCAAGAAGAAGTAGACGCTTGGAAAGAGTACGATCCTATTATTACGTATAGAAAGGCGTTGGTTGATGCAAAGATAGAAAACGACGGCAAGTTCGACGATATTTTGGCAAGCATTTCCGAAAGAATGTTAAAGTTATGTAAACTTGCTGCAGATCCGGTTGAATCTCCTTATCTAGACTTTAAGAAAGACCCGTATTACGTAGAAGACCTTATGTTCTCTAACGGTGCGGTAGAAAAGATGGAAGATAGACCGGTAGACGTTAAAATGCCTATGGAAGAAAACCCCAGAGTTAAACAAATTGCAGGAAAATCTCGCTATGCGTTTGACGAAAAGGGACAACTTGTTTCTAATATGAAACGCTTTAATATTCGTGACGGATTGTTTGAAGCGATTATTGACAGATATTATAAAGACCCGACTCTTACTTCTTACGGAGAAGACGTTCGTGACTGGGGCGGAGCATTTGCAGTGTATAAAGGACTTACCGAAGCGCTTCCTTATCACAGATTGTTTAACTCTCCTATATCGGAAGCGGCAATCGTTTCTTCGGCAGTCGGCTACGGACTTTGCGGAGGCAGAGTAATAGTAGAACTTATGTATGCGGACTTTATGGGCAGAGCGGGAGATGAAATATTTAACCAACTTGCTAAATGGCAGGCTATGAGTAGCGGCATACTGAAAATGCCCGTTGTGTTGAGAGTATCCGTTGGTAGTAAATACGGTGCGCAACACTCTCAAGACTGGGTTGCGCTTCCTGCACACGTTCCGGGGCTTAAAGTTTGCTTCCCTGTGACTCCGTACGATGCAAAGGGACTTATGAATGCGGCGCTAAACGGAACGGACCCCGTAGTGTTCTTTGAAAGTCAAAGAATATACGACAAGGGCGAAGAGTTCCATAAAGAAGGCGTTCCGGAAGGTTATTACGAAATTCCGCTAGGCGAACCCGACGTTAAGAGAGTAGGTAGCGACGTGACTATTTTAACGATAGGCGCAACCTTATACAGAGCGATGGATGCAGCAAAGATTCTATCCGAAAAATACGGTGTAGAAGCGGAAGTAATAGACGCAAGGTCTATCGTTCCGTTTAACTACGACAAGGTTGTAGAATCCGTTAAAAAGACGGGTAAAATTATTCTTGCTTCCGATGCTTGCGCAAGAGGTAGCATACTTAACGACTTTGCAAGGAACATTTCGGAACTTTGCTTTGACTATCTAGATGCACCCGCTGTAGTTTGCGGAGCAAAGAACTGGATTACTCCTCCGTTTGAATTCGATGCGGAATTCTTCCCGCAGGCTAACTGGATAATAGATTGTATCAACGATAAGATTATGCCCTTAAAAGGACACGTTTCTACGACGGATACGTCTGATGCAGAAACTTTAAGAAGAGCAAAGAAAGGCGTTTAATTAAAAAAACGTTAAGGCGGGGGCTTGCATAAGCCCCCGAATTATTTTATTATGGAAAAGTATTATTTAACGACTCACAATATACACGATCCTTATTTTAACATTGCTTCGGACGAATATTTGTTAAAACATAAAGAAGGATATTACATTTATTTTTGGATAAATTCGCCCGCAGTAATCGTTGGCGTAAACCAAAACACCCTGCAAGAAGTTAATCTTAATTTTACCGAAGAGAACGGAATAAAAGTAGTTCGTCGTCTTACGGGCGGCGGAGCGGTTTATCACGATTTAAACAACATTTGTTATAGCGTTGTAGGACCTTACGATAGCAAAATAGACAATTATAAAAGATTTACCGCCCCCGTGATAAACTATCTCAATACGCTTGGCGTAAATGCGGAATTTGCAGGCAGAAACGATATTTTGGTTAACGGAAGAAAGATTTCCGGAAACGCACAAACTATTTATAAGGATAGAATTTTACACCACGGAACCTTGCTTTTTAATACGGATATGAACGTGCTTTCTTTGGCACTAAAAGCAAACAAACTTAAAATGGAAAGCAAGGGAATAAAAAGTGTAAGGTCTAGAGTTGCAAATATATACGATTTATTGCCCAAAAAAATGGCTACGCAAGAGTTTTTAGACGGGCTTATGGATTTTTTTATGCAAACCTGTGAGGATTACGTTTTTACGCAAGACGACCTAGACGGTATAAACGAACTTGTAAAAAACAAATATTCTTTATACGAATGGAACGTGGGAAAATCGCCCGTAGGGAAGAACCGTTTTGACGGAAGATTTAAGTTCGGCACAATTTCCGTGAATTTTGATACGATAGACGGAAAAATTCAAAACGCAGAAATATTCGGTGACTTTTTTGCTCTAAAAAACGTTTCGGAACTTGCACAAAGGCTAAACGGAACAAAGTTTACCTATAAAGACGTTTCTAATGCGTTATCTTGTGCCGACGAGTATATTTTAGATGCTTGCGGAAAGGATATAGCGGAGAAAATGTTTGATTAAACTTATTTTTGTCCGCTTACGTTTATAGATATTTCACACTTGAATTTAGATAAGAATTCGTCTTTGAAAAGGCTGTATTTGCTATGGTGATAGCGATACAGTCTTTCTTTTATTCTTAGAAAATCACATTCTGAAACCTTCTCTTTTTGAACTAAAGAAGAAAACCACTCTTTTACCGTATCTTGGGCGGCCTTTATAAGGTGATCCGGCAGCGGGTTGTTTTTTTCAAACGTAGAGTCCGAACTTACCGTGTTTTGGTCGCTTATTTTGCAATATAAATTTACGTTGATAAAAAGTGTAATATCAAAGTCTGTTGTTTTAAGGTAAATATCCGGTGTGCACTTTTTTACTGACAGTAGATAAGAATTGCTAGGCAATAAACCGTGTTTTTGTTCCGAAACCTCAAGAGTAGTTCCGTTAAAATTTCCGTAAAGCATATTGTATGCCAACGTTTCGTTTTCGGTTAATTCGCCGGTCTTTATCCCGTTTTTAAATAGCGCGGTGGTCTTAGTGTCGAAAATAGCGTTCCCTTTATTACCGGTGTTCGTTCCGCTTTTAGGCGTGCTTTCCTCGTCTCCGCCGGCGGGTATGTCCGTTTTTGCCCCGCCATTAGAAGTTTCGGAATTGTTATTTTGTTTTTTTTGGTCTATCACTTTTACAAGCGGCATTATAGAAGACGAAGAAGAGGAGTAATACCCCGTGACGAAACTTTTTATATCCGTATCCGCCACGTCTCTGTCAAAACCGGGGCTTTTGAGTAAAACTTTTTGCAAAGCAAAAGAAGAAATATTGTCTAGCGGTGTTGAAACCTCTAAAATTTCTTTTGCTTTGTTTTCCGCCAAAACCACAACAGCAGAGTCTTGAATTCTAAGCGTTTTAGAAAAGTAATCTAAAATTCTTATAACGTTTGTATTAGAAAAATCGTTGCCTACTACAATAAGGTTGCAAAACTCCATTTTAGGAAACCAACCGGATACGTCGCCTATGTTTTTTATTGCAGAGGCAATGGTTTTTCCTTTTCCCGAGACTTGTGCTTTAGAGTTTTCAGTGTTTTGGTCGGTTGCTTCAGGCACGGCGATTTGTGCCGTGACAACGTAGTTTTCTTCTTCTAAATCGAGCGCAAGCGCCGTTATTATAGCCGTTTTTTCTATATCGATCAATCCGAAATCGTTAGAAAAAAATATTAAAAAAGTAAGGCATAATAAAACCATAGCTATTTTAGAGCGAAGGAACTTCATTTTTATTCTCCTTTACTGTTAAAAGCACGCTTAAAGTAGGCAAAATATTTCCCATTATGATAAAGAACACGCTAGCATATTTAATCATTAAAATTTCTACCGAATATACGTATTCTCCCAGCCCCCAAATAAGCCCGAAAGCCGCTGTGTTTACTATTAGCGGTATAATCCACTTTTTGTTTAACACAAATATTTTAGATAGACAATAAGAACAAAAATAAAGAGGAAGTGAAACGGAAAACACCGCCGAAATCATTATGCAAAAAATACCTATATAATCGAACCTTCCCACGCTGTTTATTACCGTGGAATATTTTGAAATTTCCGTAAGCGAATAACGTTGCCTAAATGCTACGGAAGTGAATATTCCGTAAAAGAAAAACAAAAACATTAAAGAGATAAAACACGCTACCGCATAGGATATGCCTATTTTTATGCCTGTCTTGTTTTTATAAGAAAAATTTCCTGCAAAAAAAAGCAAATACACTGCGTCTCCATACCAGTTCAATCCCGAAAAACTTGCTTTTAGTATTTTGTTTGCACCCTGTGCGCCAACGGGCAAAACGGCGGCAAAATCAACGTTGGCAAAAGAAAGCCCTAGTATAAACAAAACGCCTACCAAGGTTATTATCCACATTACGTCTGAAACTCTGCCTAAAATTCTTAAATGTTTTAAGCAAAAATAAAAAGAAACAATTATAAACGGGGCAAAGTATAAAATGCTGGGATTATTTAGATATAAACTTAATTCTATATAATCTCTTTGTTCTATAATAGGCAAAAGCGATTTAAGAAAAAAATAGACTGCATATACCGAAAAAACGGTTTTTGCCGCCGTATTTCCTAATTGGGATTTTATTAACGAATAATAGTCTTTTTTTGCTCTTTTACAAAAACAAAGCAACAAAAAAAGCGTTAGGCCGTCCGCAAAAAAATTTATCACGGCGGAAATCCACATATCTTCGCCTGCAATTCCGGCAAGAACGCTGGGTAGCATAAAAAATTTTATTATCGGCAAAAATGCTATAAAGAAAAAACATATTTGTCTGGTTTTTAATTGATATTCCACGTTATCCTTTCCTTTTAAAGTTATTTTTAGCTATTACGTTTTTAAGAGATAGCGGTCTGTAAGTTTGTTCTAATAAAAATCCTTTGTATATTCCGTCTTTAAGGTCTTTTATTATAAGTGGAGAAAAAGGAGCCATAAGCGGAGTAGCATAGTTCTCAAACGAAGTAAGGTAAATAAGCATAAAACATAAAGAGCAAAGTATTCCGTAAACGCCGACAGATCCCGCCACTATCAAAAAGACGAACCTTATAATAGAAAAAGTGTGTTCTAATTCCGGAACGGTGTAAAGACAAATTCCGGAAAAGGCTATAATCATAAGAGTAGGGGCGGAGATAATTCCTGCCGTCACCGCCGTTTCACCCAAAACCAAACCGCCTACGATAGATACTACCATACCGACATATTTTGGCATTCTTACGCTTGCCTCGTTAAGAATTTCAAAAATCATAAGCGTAAAAAACATTTCATAACTTGCGGAAAGAGGTATTCCTTTTATGCTATTTACAATCGTAAGTAAAAAACTTAGCGGTATAAGTTGCAAATGAAAAAGTTCCGCACTCACGTAAAACGCAGGCAAAAGAATTGCCACCATTATAGAAAATACCCTTAATACCCTTGCAAGCGTGGCACTGTAAGGGGAACTGTAATAGTCGCTGGGGCTTTGTAAGTCCTCTATTAAAAGATAGGGCAATGTAAGCGCTATGGGAGAGCCGTCTACAAACACGGCAACTCTGCCTTCTAGCATTTTTGCTGCTAAGATATCGGGTTTTTCCGTGCTGCCGACTTGCCTGAAAAGAGATGTTTTATGCTCGCTTAAAAATTTTGCCACGTAAGAAGAGTCTAAAACCGCATCTATAGAAATAGTGCTGAGTTTTTTTCTTACCCTTTTTACCAAGTCGTTTTTTACCACACCCTTTAAGTAGCATAAAGAAACGGGTGTTTTAGAGTACTTGCCTATTAAAATTTCTTCTACTTTAAGGCAGGGCGTTTTTAGCTTTCGCCTAATCATACTAACGTTAACGGCAAGGCTTTCAACAAAACCTTCTCTCGGACCTTTAATTACGGTTGAAGTAGGCGGCTCGGTAATGGCACGCTTTTCGTATTTGATAAGATTGAATATAAACGCTTCGTTTATACCTTCCGCAATAAGGGCGGTGCAACCGGATACAACTTGATTTATTACGTCCGTTAGTGTTTTTACAGTCTTTTTTTCTGCGGATAAAAAAGTTTGTAAAAGAGTGTTTTTGCTTGGTTTTTCCGAAAGTTTAGATAGGGGGCGAAGTATAAAGTCGCCGATTTTTTCTTTATCGGTGATGTCTTTTACAAAAACAATTATCGCTTTTATATCGTTTATATTTACGTCTATAAATTCTACGTCGTCCGAATCTAAACGAGATTTAATGTAATTTTCGTTTTTAGCAAGGTCAGAAAATATTTTCATAAATTTAGTATTTTTACAAGTTAAAAAATTATTCCGAAAAAAAGCGCGAAAAAAGCCGCCCGATTGTATTGTCGGGCGGCTTTATGCTAAGCATCGGGATTATTCTTTGCTTTTAAATACGGCAAAATGCCGTGATATAACAACCTTGCCAGCGTTTCCGCATCGGATTCCGTTATCTCTTGCGGGAATAATTTAAGCACGTCAAGTATATCTTGATATAAATTTTCCCCGTTTAAGGCGGATATGTTTTTCATAATTTTTTGTGCTATATCTTTGGCAACACTATCTTTTACACTTACCGAAATTATTTCTTTTATAATTGTAAATATAGGCTCTTTATCGAGTTTGCCGCTTTTTAAATTCTTTATAAAAGCAAAAACTCCAAGCCCTAAAGAGCCGCAAACAAGTCCCATAGAAATAGTTTCTTTGCCAAAACGAAAGTTGTTTCCGCTTTTTATAACTTCGTAAACGGTATAAAACGCAATTCCTATTACAAAGCATATTCCGTAAAAGCGTGAAAACTTTTCGGGCGCAAACTCTGTAATAAAAAAATATACCGTTCCTATCAACGTTCCTATTAGTAAAGACGGTAAGCCGTAAGTTAAAAAGGGCAAGAAAAAATCGATATAAGTCATAAACTCCTTCCTTTAAGGATCATTATCCGATAGACTACCATCTACTGCGTGAAAGCCTTGCAAACGCTTATAATATTCGTTAAATCTAAGGCATAAATAAACGTAAATATCGGCACCTCCTTTAGTAAATTTTTCCAAACGCCGTGATAAGAATAGTACCGTAAAAAGAAATATTCAATAGGTATATGACAAAAAGGACTTGCTTTTTATAATTTTTAGCGGCGGTTCTTTCATAATATTTACAAGCGAAAAAATAAAAGGAGCAAAAATGTTTTTAGAATTTTTATCTTATTTGGCAGGGAAAATAATATTTTTTACGGGAAGCGTTTTTAACGGTTCTTCTTACCCTAAACCTCTATCGGCAGAAGAAGAAAAAGAAGCCATAAAACGAATGAGAGCAGGGGATAAAGATGCGAAAGATATGCTTATAAACCACAATATGCGCTTGGTGGCTCACATTGTAAAAAAGTATAACGGGGCGGCGGAAACGGACGATTTAATAAGCGTTGGCAGCATAGGGCTTATAAAGGCTATAAACAGTTTTAGCGAAGAAAAAGGAACGGCGCTTGCGACGTATACGGCAAGATGTATAGAAAATGAAATTCTTATGCTTTTAAGGGCAAACAAAAAGCATAAAAACGACGTTTCTCTAAACGACCCAGTAGGAAGCGACAAAGACGGCAACGAACTTACTTTTATGGACCTGTTAAGCGAGAAAGAAGACGTTGTTTTTGCAAAAGTGGATAAAGATATAGAAAAAGAAAAATTTATGCAGTTTATAAAAAGAACGCTTACAAAAAGAGAGTACACCGTTATCTGTTTAAGGTACGGGCTATTCGGCGGAAGAAATTATGCGCAGAGAGAAGTTGCAAAATTACTAAAAATTTCTAGGTCTTACATATCGAGAATAGAAAAGAAGGCGATAGAAAAGTTAAAAGAATCGGTTAAAAAAGGGGATTTTTATTGCTAAACGGTCTTTAATGTGTTAAAATAACTTAAAAGGAAAATAGATATGGAAAATAAATTAGCAGTAGTAGCCATAATCGTTAACAATCCCGATTCGGTGGAAAGAGTAAACGCACTTTTGCACGATTTTAGGGAAGGAATTATAGGAAGACTAGGAGTTCCTTATAAAGAAAGAAAAATCGCCGTGATAAGCATTGTTATGGACGCTTCCGCGCAAACGATAAACAGTTTATCCGGAAAATTAGGAATGATAGACGGCGTAAGCAGTAAGGTTTTAACTACTAAGTAATATGAAAGATTTCACGTTTATAAGCGGTGCAACCGGCGGTATAGGGAAGGCGTTTTGCGTTTCTTCCGTAAAAAGGGGATATAATCTGTTTTTAACGGGGCGTTCGCAAGAAAAATTAGAAAAGTTAAAAAGCGAGCTTTCTTTAATAAATCCCAACGTGCAAATTTATATTTGTTCGTGTGATTTAACCAGTGAAGAGAGCAGAAAAAACCTGTTAAAGGTAGTAGACGATAACGGGATAAAAATAGAACGCATACTAAACGTTGCGGGGGTTGACACGCAAAAAGCCTTTTTAGATTATACAAACGAAAAGGTTTTGTTTCAGATAGAAGTAAACATAGAAGCAACCGTATCTTTAACGTGGGAACTTTTGCAACGCCGTGCAAGCAGTATAGAGATTTTAGCGATAAGCAGTATGAGCGGGGTTTCACCTATGCCGTATTTTGCTTTGTATTCAGCAACAAAGTGTGCGCTTACCAACTTTTTTACTTCTTTACATTACGAGTTAAAAAAACAAAACGCAAAAGTGACCGTAATTTTGCCGGGTGGCGTTTATACTAGGCCCGATATTGTTGAAGATATAAAAAATCAGGGATTGTGGGGGAAACTTTCTTCTAAAAAACCGGAATTTGTGGCGGAAAAATCGCTTAAAGCACTTTCTAAAAATAAGATAAAATACATACCCGGATTTTTTAACAAGTTGCTTAATTTTTTAATGAAGATAGCACCTAAAAAAATAGTTCTCTCTTTTATAGCGAGAAGATGGAAAAATATAAATAAAGACGCATTTTAAAAACTTACAAGGGGAAAACCAATGAGTTTAGCAGATAAAATTTTTATTCAAAATTGCACTGATATTATAGAGAACGGTTTTAGCGATAAAGATTTGCACGTTCGCCCGCACTGGGCAGACGGCACGCCCGCACATACCGTTAAAAAGTTTTGTATCGTAAACAGATACGATTTAACGAAAGAATTCCCGATTATAACTTTAAGGCGTACGGCGTTTAAGTCTGCGGTGGACGAGATTTTGTGGATTTGGCAAAAAAAGAGCAATAACGTAAAAGACCTTAACTCTCATATTTGGGATAGTTGGGCGGACGAAACGGGCTCTATCGGCAAAGCATACGGCTATCAACTTGCACAAAAGCATAAGTATAAAGAGGGTGAGTTTGACCAAGTTGACAGGGTTTTGTTTGATTTAAAAAACAACCCGTCTTCCAGAAGGATAATGACAAATATTTATACCTTTCAAGATTTGCACGAAATGCACTTATATCCCTGTGCTTATTCTATGACGTTTAACGTTTCCGGAAACGTGCTTAACGGTATATTGAATCAACGAAGCAACGACGTTGCCGTGGCAAACAACTGGAACGTTGTTCAATATTCCGTTTTATTGATGATGCTTGCGCAGGTGTCCGGCTTAAAAGCGGGGGAATTAGTTCACGTTATAGCTGATGCACACATATACGATAGGCATATACCCGTAATAAAAAAGATGATGCAAAATCCGCAGTTTGAAGCGCCTAAACTTATTATAAATCCTGACGTGAAAGATTTTTACAAATTTACGGTTGACGATTTTGTTTTAGAAAATTATCAATATAATAAAATAGATGAAAAGTTTGAGGTGGCTATATAATGAAGGCGATTGTTGCGGTAGATAAAAAATGGGGTATAGGCAAAAAGAACGGTTTGCTTTTTGAGCTACCCGAAGATATGAAATTTTTTAGAAAAACTACTCTTAATAAAGTGGTTATAATGGGTTCTAACACCCTTAAATCCTTTCCTAACGGCAATCCGCTAAAAAATAGAACGAACGTTGTGTTGTTTCCGGGCGGGGAAAAGAGAGAAGACTGTATTATAGTAGGTAGTATGGAAGAACTAAAACAAACGCTTAAAAATTATCCGCAAGAAGAAATTTTCGTAATAGGCGGGGCAATGTTTTATAAAACTATGTTGCCGTACTGCTCCGAAGTTTTTGTCACGAAAGTTGATGCCGACGGAGAGGCAGAGGTTTTTTACGAAAATTTGGATCAAAAGAAAGAATGGTCTTGCGTGTATGAAAGCGAAAACATAGAAACAAACGGTTATTCCATAAAGTTTACGACGTATAAAAATTCAGACGTAAAAGAGTTTATTTAATTGCGTTGATTTAAGGCAAAATAAAAAAGCAGTAAGAAAATTTTCTTACTGCTTTTTGTTTTGATTTTTTATTGTTTTTAGTCTTTGATATATCTAACTTTAATAATGCCGTCTATTTTAGAAATATCTTCTAACACTTTTTGATTAACGTCGCTTTCAACGTCTAGCATCGTTACGGCGTATTCTCCGCGAGATTGATTTGAAAGGTTGTTAATGTTTATATTGTCGTTGCCTAAAACACCCGTAATTTGAGCCAAAAGGTTAGCAACGTTTTTATGTAAAACAACTAATCTTACGGAAGTGGTTCTAGGCATAGAACAGTTAGGATAGTTTACGGAATTTACTATATTTCCGTTTTCTATATAGTCCACTAACTGTTTTGCCGCCATTACGGCACAGTTGTCTTCCGCTTCCGGAGTGGAAGCCCCTAAGTGTGGGATACAAACTATATTGTTTACACCTATAAGTTCGTCCGCAGGGAAATCTACAACGTATCTACTTACTTTTCCGCTTTCGGTTGCCGCAATAATATCGTTATTGTCAACCAACTCTCCTCTTGCACAGTTGATTAAAACAACGCCGTCTTTCATTTTTTCTATAGCAGTTTTGTTTATAAAGCCCTTGTTTTGCGCAGGGATATAGGGGATATGTATAGTGATATAATCGCAGTTTGCAAAAATATCGTCTAATTCTTTTACTACCTTAACTTTTCTGGAAAGTTTTAACGCTGCGTTAACGGAAAGGAACGGGTCGTAGCCTAAAACTTGCATATTCAATTCTATAGCGGCGTTTGCAACGTTTGCGCCTATTGCGCCCAAACCTATTACGCCGAGTTTTTTACCTTGAATTTCTCCGCCGACAAAGTTAGATTTGCCTTTTTCTACAAGTTTGCCTACTTCTTCTCCCTTGCCTTTTAGAGTATCTACAAACTTAATTGCGTCAACTATTTTTCTAGAACCAAGTAAAAGCGCTGCTATTACTAATTCTTTAACTGCGTTTGCATTTGCGCCCGGAGTGTTAAAAACAACCACGCCTTGTTTTGCGTACTCTTCTACGGGAATATTATTAGTGCCTGCGCCAGCTCTTGCAACGGCAACGGTATTTTTATCTAAAACATAGTCGTGCATTTTAAAGGAACGCAAAATAATTCCGATAGGAGATACGGCGTCGTTAGAAACGTTGTAATTATCGTTAAACACGTCGTTTATTACGGGGCTGATAGAATTAAGAGTCAATATATTGTTCATTATTTGTTCTCCATTTCAAATTTCTTCATAAAGTCGATAAGTGCTTTAACTCCTTCGATAGGCATAGCGTTGTAAATAGAAGCTCTCATACCGCCTGCAAGTCTGTGTCCTTTTAAAGAAACCAAACCGCTTTTAGCCGCCTCCGTAACGAACTTTGCATCTAAATCTGCGTTGGGGGTAATAAAGGGAACGTTCATTAAAGAACGGTCTTTCACGTTTACTTTGTTGGTGTAGAAACCGGAATTGTCTATAAAGTTGTATAATAGCGCCGCTTTTTCTTCGTTGATTTTTTGCATTGCCGAAACGCCGCCCATTTTTTTAAGCCATCTGAATACCAACATAGAAACGTAAATAGAAAAGCAGGGGGGAGTGTTATATAAACTGTCGTTTTTATCTTGAATAGCGTAGTTTAGCATAGTGGGGCAAGAAGGAAGAGCCTTGTCTAAAAGGTCGCGACGAACTATAACTATTGTCACGCCGGCAGGGGCGATGTTCTTTTGTGCACCGGCATATATTAAGCCGAACTTGCTTACGTCTATTTCTTCGGATAAAATGCAAGAACTAAGGTCCGAAACAAGGGGGGCGGAAGATTTGGGAAGCTCCGTAAATCTTGTTCCGAAAATAGTGTTGTTATATGTAAAATGAACGTAATCTATATCGCTGCGGAATTTTACGTTTTTCATATCGGGGATATAGGTGTAGTTTGCTTCTTTGCTGGAAGCGGCAATCGCCATATCGCCGAATTTTGTTCCTTCTTCGTATGCTTTAGAAGCGAAGTTTCCGGTTACGATATAATCGGCCTTTCCCTTGGATAAAAGATTAAGCGGAACGGCTGCAAATTGTTGACTTGCGCCGCCTTGAACGAATAAAACGGCGTACTCTTCCGGAATATTCATAAGTTCTCTTAAGAGAGCGTTCGCCTCGTCGTTTACCGCCATAAACGGTTTGCTGCGGTGGCTCATTTCCGTGATACTCATTCCGGTGCCGTTAAAGTCGATAAAATCTCTTTGCACTTCTTCTAAAACGGGAAGCGGAAGAGTGGAAGGACCTGCTGAAAAATTATATACTCGCATATGCTTTCTCCTTAAAAAGTATTCTAACTAATTTATTTTATAAATTAAATATACAC
>CAYVPW010000015.1:0-15193 GCA_964453915.1 uncultured Christensenella sp.
ACTACATATTTTTTGATTAGTAAATAATTTTTTAACAAAAATTGCAAATAAATAACAACAAATTTTAAAAAAATTTTAAACCAAGAATAAAGTTCGCAAAATTTTTTCAGTTATTTTTATTTTAGCAATAACGCAACCTTTCCGGCAAAGGGTTTCCCCTTTGCCGAGGTGCGCTTATTTTATAATTACGTTATTATAATTGATACCAAGCCGCATATAAAACGGTGTGTGCGGTTGCAGTAAAGCTGCTTACCTTATTTCCGTTTATATCGTACCAACCTAAGAATTTATATCCTTCTCTGGTTGCCGCCGCAAGAGTCACGGTAGAGCCTTCCACAACAACGCTTTCGTTTTCGGAAGAATTTACGCCTTCACCCAAAACGTATGTGATTTTGATAAGTTTATTCCACTTAGCAACTAGGTTAACGTTTTGATCGGCATATTCTGCAGGATTAACCTTTTCTCCGTCTACAGAACCTAAATGCCAACCTTCAAACTCGTAGCCGTCTTTAGAAACAACGGTTTCTTCAGAGCCCCAAGCAACGCCACCGTTAGCATTGTAGGTGGGTGCGGGTGCAGCATCGTAAGTACCGCTAATGTTAAAGGACTTAAATCCGCCGACAGATGCACGAATACTAAAGAACGCAATTTTAAGTTGTACGGAATTAACCCCGTATACGTAAGAAGAAACGTCTATCGGGCTTACGGTGTAATTGCTGTTTGCAGCCGAAGGAGCATTTTCCGTATGAACCAAAGTAAAGGTTGCGCCGTTATCCGTACTTACGTACAACTTCATTAAGAACTTATCAGAACCTTTTAATTCTGCAGTCCATGCTCTTAAAGTCACGGGGGTATCAGCAACGCCGTCTATACCTTCTCTCGTTTCAGCGTCTATAACCTTTTCGGTTGTACGTGCATAGTAAACTTCGTTTAAGTTTTCAGCACTCATAACAGCGGAGAAACTTAAAGTTTCAAAGTTTTTATCGCTACCGGAATCTAATCTGATAGTAAATTCGCCGTATCCTGCAAGGTGGTCTTTTCTATCACCGGTGCCAAGCATATATCCACTCCAGCCTGCGGTATCCATATCGTTTAAGAACATATCATCGTAATTGTTCTCGTTAAGACTAGACATATTGTAATCTATGTTTAAGGTGCTTCCTTCGTATTCGGTTTGAACGTAATCAATGTCAAAGGTCAAAGAAGAAACGTAAGAGTTAGAATCTGCCTTTAACACAAAACGAACGTATAAATCTTTGCAACCGTTAATGTAGCGCAAAATGTGTCTTGCTCTGCTTAAAACGCTTATATTAGTATCGTCGTAAACAGCTGTTTGCCAAGTAGTTCCGTCAAAAGAATAATCCCATTGGTAAACTGCCTTAGTGCCGTCTGCAAAGTCGTTTAAAGAGCCGTCTATTGCAAAGTTAACGTCCTTAAATACGTTTGCGTCAGGTTTTGCAAAGTGATAAACAACGTAGCCGGGTTTAGAAGAGTCTACAACGCTTAAACCGGTGTTTTTATTACTTTGAACGTTGTTAAACGCATATAAGTACTGAGCCCATCTTCTGTTGTCGCTAGAATTAGACAAGAAGAATTTATCATATAAATATTCAGCGTCTACAGAATTGCCATAAACAGTTTCTCCGGTAGTATCTACGGTTATAATTTCTGTTTCACTATAATTAAAAGTAAATTGAGATCTTGCGTTAAAGAACATTTTACCAACGTCTGCTTCGCTAATGCCGCTGTCGCCAACAAAAGTATTATCATTGAATGCGGGCGCATAGTAGCAAACGTCTATATCTCCGCTTTCACGGAAAATCATTTGAGCAAACACGCCTGCGCCACCGTAAGTAGTATCTTGAGAGTCAATCATAAATTGATATACGGGGTTGCCGAAATCGTTAAAATCTACTCTCTTGTTAATGCCACCGTCAGAAGTGTTGTCATGTCCGCAAAGAACCATTTTAACATTGTCGTTGCATTTTACAAGTTTATCCCAAACACGGTCTTCGGACTTTTCGTATATGGTGTTAGCAGAACTTGCACCCATAAAGTATGCGTGAGTGTTAAGTATAACAAAGCAGTTGGGGTTTTGTTCTAGAACTTCGCTTGCCCAATTAACGATATCCATATCGGGGTGCAAACCAAGGTTAAGAACCATGTACTTTTTACCATTACCCATAAAGTAGTAATAAGAGTTTTCAACGTCATCATATAAAGAGCCGCCAAAATACTTTCCCTGACCTTCTACGGTTTCATCAAAGTCGTCTTCGTTAACAATCCCGTCAGAGTTGCTATCTGCTATATTTACGCTGTTGTACATAGACAAAGGATATGCTTCGTTAAAAGTTTCTTTAATACGGAAACTTTGTGCCATATCTTCGTAGTCGTGGTTTCCCATCAACCAAGAATGAGGAACACCGGCGTCGGCTAACATATTACGGAATTTAATATTAGTTTCTTTTTGTTGCCAGAAATAAATATTGTGACCGTATGTATCACTAGTCATACCGCCTTTTCCGCCACCGCCACGGTTTGCGCCGTATTCAGCCGCATTGCCCGCAGTGTTATAAGGACCTGTACCAACAACGCCGTTAGAAAGATAACTATAGTCTACAACATCGAACACGTCGCCCAAGTTGATATACATTTTTAAATTCATATCATCTTTATTTGCAGCGATATATTCGTAAGACTTTTCAACATATCTTAACCAAATGTCATTAGTCACGGCAATTTGATGGTCGCCCATTGCAACGATGGAGAAATCGTTTTCGCCGACCGTTAATCTGTCGTAGTACTTTTGATCGATATGCCATTGAGTACTTAATGCACTTGCGGTTTTTGTTTCTTTAGAAAGCAAAGCAAAACCAAGCACTGCGCATAACACTATAGCAAAAGACAAAACCAAGGTACTGATTTTCTTTTTGATAGTCATACTATCCCTCCTTAATTAGTTTTAAATTTATGGCAACCAAATTGCATAAAGAACAACGTGGTTTGTGCCGATTGTTAAAGTGTTTACCCTTTCGCCCCGTTCATTTATCCAACAAAAGAAAGTTTTGCCGGTTTTGGTCGGTGCGAAAAGTTCTATCACTTCTCCCACGGTGGCAACCGTTTTATTTTGAGCATTGTTAACGCCACCGTCTAAAACGTAAGTAATCTTTACAAGTTTATTCCACTTTGCAACAAGATTAACGTTTTGATTTGCATAGTCGTTCGGATTAACCTTTTCCCCGTTTACAGTATTTAAGTGCCAGCCTTCAAAAGCATAGCCGTCTTTATAAACGGATAAATTTTCGCTATCCGCCGAAACGCCGCCGTTTAAGTTATAGGTGGGCGCAGGCAAAGGAGCGGGTGCCGAACTGTATTCTCCGGATATACTATAACTCTTAAATCCGGTTTTGTTAGCTCTTATTCCGAAATATCTTACTTTTATAAGAACGGTTGAACTGTCTTTTATATTTTTAGAAAAATCACAGTTTACGGATATGTTTTCCGTATATTCCGTGTAGTTATTATCTATCGTCTCTAATAACATAAAAGAATTTCCGCCGTCTAAACTATAATAGAACTTTACTAAATAGCCTAGGGTTGAATCTTTCCAGTCGATAGAATAACATCCGTCGGTGCGAACGACTTCTTCTTCAACGCCGTCTATCGCCTTTCTTTCTTCGGCAGTTATAACACTTTCCGTCCAAGTAATATCTTCGTGAATATTTTCCGCATTCATTATACCGGAAAAACTTAAAGATTGAATAGTTCTGGTGCTAGGAGCGTCAAACCTATAAACAAACTCGCCTATACCTGCAAGGTGATCTGTTTTATCGCCAGTAGCAAGCAAACTTCCGTTATAGAACGCAGTATCTAAATCGTTATAAAAACCGTTATCGTAATTATATTCGCCAACGTTGTTTACTGCAAAGTTAACGCTTAAATCTTCCAACTCGGTTTTAATAGTAGTTGCAGACAAGCCAAATTTAGAAACAGCAGACTTATCGTCGCAAAGAAGAGACAACTTTATAAATACGTTGTCAAATCCTTTAACGTATCTATCTATTTGGAAATTGTATCCTAAATATCCTGTTTCGGAATTGAAATATCCTGCAACCGCCCAGTTTGCGTTATCGGGAGAAACTTCCACTTGGAAAGCGGCAATCGAATTATCGCCTTCGCCATAACCGTTAAGCACGCCGTCTAGCGTAAAAGTTAAGCCCTTATGCAAATATTTTTCCGGTGAAGAGATTTTATATTTTATATATCCGCCCTCTCCGGAGGTTGTAAGACCTTTATATTTAGATATAAAAACGTTTTTATAAGAATACGCACTTTCTAAAAATCTGTAGTTTGTAGCACTGTCAGAACAGTAGTCGTAATCCTTCCATAAAAAGCCGTTATCTATGGTGTTGCCCAAAACTGTTTCGCCATCTTCTGAAACGATTAATTTTTGAACGTTTGCAGTAAAAGAGAATTGACTGTTATGGGTAAAATATCTACCTATTTCAACGTTGCCTTTTAAGTCGTCTTTATATTCTGCGGAATCCACCGCAGGTGCGTAGTATCCAACGTTAACGGTTCCGTCTTTACGGAAAACCATTTGTGCAAACACACCAACGCCACCCATAGTTTCTGATTGAGTGTTAATCAAAAATTGATATACGGGATTGCCGTTTACGCCAAAATCTACCTTAGATCTAATTTCTCCGCTAACCCAAGAGTGACCGCAACATACCATAAAAATATTTGAATGAAGCTTTAAGAAATTATCCCATAAATATTCGCTTTTATGATAATAATCTGGGTAGCCGTATAAAAAAGCGTGCGTTGTCACTATTACTTTAGAATCTGCGTTTGCTTCAACAAGTTCGTTAGCCCAAGCAACGGTTTCTTCCGTGGGGTGCAACCCCAAAACCAAAACCATATACTTTTGCCCGTTTCCGTTAAAATAGAAATACGCATTTTCTACGTCTTGATATTGCGAACCTCCAAAATACGCAGTGTCGCTAAGTTCTTCAACGTCTATACTGCCGTTTTTGTTTGTATCGCTAACCTTAACGTTATCGTACATAGTAATCGGAAAAGTTTCGTTAAAGGTTTTATTTATACGGTAGTTATACGCCATATCTTCGTAATCGTGATTACCCATGGCAAAGGCAAAAGGAACGTTTGCGTTTTGTAAAATGCTTACAAATTTTTTATTAGTTTCCATTTGCTGCCAGTAATATCCGGCATAAGCTTCGTAAGTTTTTCCGTTAACGGTTTCCGCTTTGTTAGTTCCGTTGTTAGCCCCGTAAGTTTCGCCTTCTTTCGTCACGTTAAACGCATTGTTTAAGGACTCTTTTGCGATAAGTGCAGGGTCATCAAACTTATGATCTACGGCATTAAACACGTCTCCTACGCTTAAAAACATTTTTAAGTTCATTGCGTCTTTATGTTCTGCAATGTATTTATAAGAATAGGTTGTGTATGCTATCCATTCTTTATCAACAATAGAACTTTGGTGATCTCCCATTACTACGATAGAAAAATCGTTATCAGGATCAACTGCTAAATTCTCGTCATATTCTATGCTTGCAATCCATCTGGAATCTAACGAAGAGTGGAATGCGTTTACGCTTTGAGTGTTTGCAATAAACGCAATTCCAACAAACAACGTTATACAACATATTATTGATAAAATAAAAACTGAAGTTTTTTTATTTATCATTTTTCTGTTTTATTATTTTGCCTTTTTCTTACGAGCAACAACCAAGCAAACTCCACAAGCAAGAACCATAGCCCCTATCAATGCGCCATTTACAAAATCAACACTGCTGCCGCAACCGGAAGAACCTTCGGTTTCGGTTTTTGCTTCGTCAACTTTCCAAGTAGCGGTAAGAGTGATATCTTCGGAAGTATCGTCTACAATAATTTGTTCAACGTAGTTTCCGTTTGCATCGTAGAATCCGTCAAAGATAAAACCTTCTTTGGTAGGTTCGCCAAGAACTAGATATGCACCGCTATATAACTTGCTTTCGTTTATGGTAGCGTTTGTTCCGCCGTCTAACACGTAGGTTACGGTGATATATCTATTTCCCCACTTAGCGTAAAGGGTAATATCGCCCGTTTCAGTATCGGAAATTTCCGTGATTGCGCCGCCACTGAAATCAGAGGTTATATACCAACCTAAGAAATCGTAGTGGCTTCTGGTTGCATCGCCTATAGAAGCAACGCCAACGCCGTAGTTATAAGTTGCGGGATTAGTGCTATCGTTTGTTCCGCCGTTTAATTCGTAAGAGATATTGTAAGAGTTTTGTACCCACTTAGCATAAAGGGTTATATCACCTACTTGAGTATCGGATATTTCCGTTATAGCATCTCCACTGAAATCAGAGGTTAAATACCAACCTAAGAACACGTGGTTTTCATAGGTAGGATCGTATAACGCGGTGGTTTCTCCATAGTTATAAGATACAGGGTTAGAACTGTGATTTACACCGCCGTTTAATTCGTAAGAAATACTTGCAGTAGTTTCGCCCCACTTAGCATAGAGAGTGATATTTCCCGTTTGCGTTGCAGATATTTTCGTTATAGCATTTCCGCTGAAATCAGAGGTTAAATACCAACCTAAGAATACCATTCCTTCATAAGAAGGATCACTTAACGCAGTGGTTTCTCCATAGAAGTACATAACGGGGTTGCCAGATGCGTTTACACCACCGTTTAGTTCGTAAGAAACGTTTGCAAACGCTTCTATCGGAGGCAACGTGTTAGATACCCACTTAGCGTAAAGGGTTATATTGCCCTTTCTGCCTTGAGCGATTTCGGTAAACAACAACGTGAATTCAGCATCGAAATACCAACCGCCAAAAGTATATCCGTCTTTAGTAGCGTCTTCTAAGGTAATAGCCGTGGTAGAAGTATAGAAATTCGGGTTGTTAACGGAGTTAACGCCGCCGTCTAACACGTAAGTAATATTACCGTCTGCCGCAACAACTTTAACGTAAAGCACGGTGTCTGTTAAAACTTTTTCGGTTAAATCGTATTCGGTAGTGCAAGAAGAATCGGTATAGAACTTTCCGTCTTCTAAAGCATATCCTTCGGGAACGATTACTTTGCTTGTATCAAATACTTGACCGGTATATTGATTGTATATATATTGTGGAGCAAGCGTTGTATCAGCTTTTACAAAGTTAATAGTCATTTGATTAAACTTGTATTCACTTGCATCAACGTTAAAGTTTCTCAATAACAACCAACCGCTACTTAAACTCTTAATACGAATTTGAATATAGAATTCGGATAATACTTCTCCTTCGGTCATAAGCTTAATGTTGGTGTTAACGTTATAATCTCCACCACCGGTACCGATGGGCAATTCTTTAATTTTAGTGAAAGAAGTATAACCGTTTGCAATAGGTTCGGTAGTTCCAAAATATACGTCTACATAATAATCGTCCGTTCTGCCGGTTCCTGCCCAGTTAGAAAGTTTTGCTCTTAAATCTAAAAGAACAGCGTTAAATTGCTTTCCGGAAGGAGCAACTACCTTATAGGTGATATAACCTTCTTGCGCACTTGCTTTGGGTCCTAAACCAAAGTTAGAGTCAAATTTGGTCATCTTTAAGTTGTTAAAGTCGTAAGAACCGATTTTCCAACCGTTTTCGCCTTCTTTAAATTGTTCGTAAGTTGCAGTGTAGTTATCTACTATTTCGTCCCTGTCTTGATAGGTCACGACAATGTTCATACTCTTTCTTAAAGAAGAAACGGTATAAGTGTTAGAAACAAGGTCAACTTCAGTGCCGTCTACAACTACGGTATATAAATACTTTTCTGCAGAACTACCAAAAGTTAAGGTAAAGCTGTCTCTAAGTTCAAAATCATAAGCTTTGCTTTGTGCAACCGCTCCGTCTAATTGAACTAAATTTCCTGCATTTACCAAAGTAAGATTTAATTGTAAACTGCTATCCCACTTTGCATATAATCTGTAATCTTTAAGGGTTGTGGTGTCTAACATTGTAATGGGATCTCCCGTATACTCGTCGTTATCATACCAACCGATAAAGGTCATTCCGTCAAAGGTGGGTGCTGCTAATTCAATAACGTCGCCAACTTGATAGTAAGCGGGGTTAGATGCTGCGTTTACACCGCCGTAAGTTTCGTAAGTGATGTATGCGGTATTTGCAACACGCTCGGTCACTTCCGCAAATAAATCTATAGAGAAGATTTTTACGGGAACTGCATTTAAATCAACACTCCTAGAAGGAACTTCTAATGCAATTTTAACGTATGCTTCAGAATAGTTTGCAATTGCAGTGCCAAGATTTATAGCAAGTTTTTGATAACCGCGTTCTTCACCTACCGCACCTTTGTGCCACTTATAAGGATTGGTAAACGCAATGTTAGTTTCGTGAGTAGAACTTTCGTCGTAAGTTTTTAAGTTTGCTAAATTATAAACTTCTTTAAAAGACGTTCCGTCACTGCTGGTAGAAACAACTATATTTCCGCCTGACATAACTTCCGCATTTATCAATGCGTAAAGAGTGCCTAACTTTTTGTTTTCGCCTGCGGAAACTTTATAAGTTAAGTATCCGTTTGCGATATTAACGGTGCCGCCCCAAACGTCTGTAGGAATCAAACCGAAAGTTTCGTTTCCGTTTACAACGTTGTTGCGATCTACAAGTTTTGTATGAGTGGGTGCGCCGCCCGCTGCGTCCGTGCCGAATTCTTGGTTAATGCTATCGGTTGCCACAGGTATCATTTTTTGACCTGCAACTATATCTACACCTAAAAGCGTCACGGGGATTTTATTTAAGTTTTGACTTGCTTCTTCGGGGCAAACCATCTCTATTTGTATAAACAATACGTTAGAGTCTTGTGCATAAGAAGAAAGGTCTAAATTAGAAAGCGTTTTTTTTGCGCTATCCGTATCAATTCCGTTTTTGCTATATTCACTGTAAACGGTAGTGTAATTTACACCGTCGGTAGATACTTTAACCAACATATCAACCGAACCGTTTGCGTGCTTCGTAGCGTCGGAAGAGAACATTTTATAATTCATAGAGAAATTAACGTCTCTTAAAACCGCGCCTGCATCTGCAGCTAACAAATAAGTAACGGTACCGGTGCCAACTCCAACTGCAGGTTCTCCCCAAGTTTTTGCGGGAACCCAACCGAATCCTTCGTTATACATTTCCGCATTGTTTCCGCTAGATACAACGTTGTTTACAGCAAATGCCGTTTTAGCGGTATTGGTGGTCATATTATCGTGTATTTCAACGCCTTCCAACGCCGCTTGATTGATAGTAAATTCTACATTGTGGAATCTAGTCGGGCATTGTCCCAAAAATCTGGAAATAGGATCTGCAATATTACTACACAATAAGCGGATATATATCGTATCCGTTTTTCTGCTTAAAACACTATTATCAAAAGTCTTTACGACATTATATCTAACGTCCGCAGAAAGACCTTCGGGTATAGAAGGCGGTGCACTGCTCATTCCGGAAAGATTTCCTTGTAGGTAATCACCACCGTTTAAGCAACCCTCGCCCTTTTCGCCGTAGTAGGTGCTTCCGTCCACCCACTTATCTTGTATGGTTGCATCGGCTCTTAAATCGTATAATTCAAAATAGGATATATTATCATAGCTTGCCATAACCTTTATTGTTGCATTGCCCCAGTCGTTTGCAACACCGCCGTGGCAAAGCGTCACGTAAGCATCTAAATCTAAAGAGGTAATATAGCAGCCCTTGGTTGCAGAAAGTCTATATGTTAAATATGCCGTATCGGGAAGCGTTACGGTTCCGTCCCAAGTGCCGGTACTAGGAACAAAACCCCAAGTAGCGTGACCTTTGTTTCTTTCTGAAATCATATTAACGTTTTCTAAGTAATCTTTTTGTTCGCTTGCGTCGTTAAAATCGTCCCTAACGGTTAAAGAACTAGGAATAGCCGCTTGCGTACCCGTGATAGATACACTGTCAAATTTTAAACCTACTCTGTTATACGCAATGCCTTCCTCATCGAAATTCTTAATAGGATATTCGTTGGTATCGGGGTGTTCAAAATAGAACTTTACGTATAACTCGTCGGAAGAAGGTATAGAACCCGAATCTAAGTTTACAGAAACATTGTAAAGATTAGTTTGAGAGGATTCTTTAATATCCGTCGCTCCGCTAGCAATATTTCCGGTAGGTGCGTTAAGGCTGTTTCCGTTTGCCAAAGTATAAACGGCGGGCGTCCAGTTTTGGTTGTCCGCAGAAACGTAAATATACATATTTACAGTCACCATATCCGGACCGCTCCATCTGTAGTTTTCGCCATAACCAGACAAAGCAGATTGCCACATAAATAAGCCGCCGCTATGTCCTGCGCCAACGGTTGCATCAATGCTTAAACCGTTAAACACGTAGCCGGAATCAGACTTGATTCTATAGGTCATATATCCGTCCGTAGTAAATACGGCAGAACCCCATTGCGTGACGGGGATATAACCCATGTTTACGTCTCCCTTATCATTGTTGTTTGTATACATGTTAGACTTTTCGTAATAATGATTGTCTGTTTCAGTATCTAAAAAGTTATCAGCTACAACAACAGCTTCGCCTTCCGCTCTAACATTGCTTTTAGGAAGAAAAGAAATTATTCCAACGGAAAGACAAAGCGCCGTTAAGAGGGATAGAAAGATAAGGCTTAACTTTCTTGTTCTCATCATACATACTCCTTTTTTATTTTTATAACATTTAAGGATTAGCCTTAAAAAATTATCTTAAAATAATGTTTATATAGGCTAGCCTTAAACAAATCAACTTTTATCTAAGGCTAAAACCTATTTATTTAATCAATTTTTGCGTTGTTTTGCTCTTATCACCAAAACGATAAACGCTGCGGGGATAAGCGCAATTGCAATATAACCAACATTAACGCTAGAACCGCAACCGCCCTCGTTTGCTTCTGCAGGTGCGTCTTTATAAATCGCATATAGAACTAAATCGTCCTTTAAGTTGTTTCCTTCTATTCTAGTCACTTGGTTGCCGTTTTCATCAAACCAACCAACAAAGGTCTTTCCAACCTTTTTAGCAGGTGCAAGAACAAGGAATTCGCCCGCAGTCATCGTGCCAACGTTTATAGAATTGTTCTTTCCGCCATCTAAAATATAAGTCACGTTATAAGTCAATCTGGTCCATTTTGCAACGAACGTAAACGATCCATTATCAAATTCGCTAGAAGTCGGGTCGCATTTTACGCCGTTATAGTACCAACCTGCAAATTTATAGCCTTCTCTTGTGGGGTTAAGAGCATCGTTAGAACCATCTCCGCCGTTGTAATCAAAATTCTTGTCCGCCAAAGCACGTTCTTCTAAACTGCTAGAATAAACAACCTTTAAGCTAACGTTCTTTATGCCGCAATCCGCATAAGTGCTGCCTGCGCCAAAGTACTCTATTCTGAACAAAACGGAACTTGCTCCGTCCTTTAATTCTTCTACAACGCCCTTTCCTTCTAAATAACCTTCGCCGTCTACAAAAGTAGTTTTGCAAACAACATTATCTGCAACATCATCAATATAAGTTAAATCGGTAAACTTAAAGTCGTCGTTATCGCTTACTTGCTTCCAAGTTTTGCCGTTATCGAAACTCATAGAGAATTTCAAATAGTTTTTAGTATCTGCTTCTTGAAAATCGTGCCCCATAGCCATAGCGGTGGGGTCTTTGACTCTCATAGTAACGATAGGATTGATTTGCTTAATCAATCTAGAATTCGAGCCACCGTCAAAACGGAAAGTAATATCGGATTTGTAGGTTAATCTTCCGCTTCCGCCGCTACCTAAAATTCCGCCAGAATATACTGCATAGTAAGAAGAATATGCACCGAATATCTCTTCTCCGTTTAAGGTAAGATTTTCGTAGTTAGAAAAAACGTTGCTACCCATTTCGTTTTCAAAAGAAACGTTTATGGTATCGTTGCTAGTGTTAAATATAGTTTTTGTATATGCGTAATTTGCATAAATTTTGCTTATTAACGCATCAGAGAAAACAACTCTTATATACATATATTTAATGCCGGCAATAAATCTAGAAATATCGAATTCTTTATCAAATATTCCCGTTGCAGCATCGTTATACAATGCATTTGTCCATTCGCTGCCGTCCGCAGAAACTTCTACCGCATAAAACCCTTTGTCGGAAGTAAAGCAACCGTTAACTTTTAAGCCTAGTTTTGTAAATACGTACTTATAATCGCCAACGTACATTGCGGTTGAAACGTATGCGAGAGTATAATCGTTTTCGGTGTCTACAACAAAACCGTTTCCATTTTGTTTTGCGCCCGCTGTTGCATAAACGTTTTTATTATATCCTTTTGCATTATCCGTAGGAATGAAAGAAATTTCATTGCCCATGTGCGCATAATAATTTTCGTAAGAAACGCCGTCCTCATCTAAGTCTCTGGTAATTGCGGTGTTCCATAATTCTTCGCTAGAATAATTGAAAGACTTATTTACCAAAATGCTACCGATTTGCTCTTCGTCGTATTCTAAATCAAAAACGTCAGGATAAGAAACGTTAAGATTAAAAGAGAATTGGTTTTCGTTCATAAAATAACCTTTTCCATCGGTTTCGTCAACCTTCGGGCTATAATAAACAAAGTCTACGTCTCCGTTTTCTCTAAAAATAAGTTGAGCAAAAATTCCCGCGCCGCCAAATTCTTCTATTTGGGGGTTAATCATAAATTGATATACGGGATTTCCGTTTTCGCCAAAATCTAAACGCTTAATAACACTGCCGTCATTAGTACATTCGTGTCCGCAAACAACCATAAAAATGTTTTCGTGTTTAGAAATAAAGTTATCCCATAGGCGTTGCCCGTCTTGACGCAAATCCCCGTTAGAATCGCCTGCGATGTATGCGTGAGTAGATACGATTACCTTTTTGTCGGGATTTGCCTCTACCATTTGATTAGCCCAAGCAACCATTTCCGTAGTGGGATAAGTACCCAAGGTGATAATCATATATTCATCGCCGTTTGCTTCAAAATAATAGGTAGCCGCTTCTATATCATTATATAATGATTCGCCAAACCAAGATTTAGAGCTGTAATCATTATATAAGAAGTATTGATTAAATCCGTCTTTTACCCTATAACTTTCCGCCATATCGGCATAGTCGTGGTTGCCCATCGTCATTGCAAGGGGAATATTTAAATCAAATAATTTGTCTGCTTGATTTTTAGCAAATTGTAATTGTTCTTTATCGCTTAACAATCTGTTTGGATTATAGTTAACAGCCATTCTAGGGTCACCCGTAGGTTGACGCCAGGTTAAAAATTGAGAATCGTCTACTATATCGCCAACGTTGATAAACGCCTTTAAGTTCATAGCAGTTGCATTAGCTTTTATATAATCGTAAGATTTAGCAACATATGCACTATGATATTCAACTGCGGTTTGTTGGTCTCCCATAACGACTATAGAAAAATCGTTATTGCCCAAACTAGCGCCTCCAACCTCAACAAAACTGCTAGAATAAGCTTTAAAATCTCCGGTGACGTGGTCTTCTGTCTTGATATTGCCTATCGTTGCGCCGTTTTGCAAAATAGTAGTGGTGTTTAAACCAAAGCAAGAACGCAATGCTTCAATCGCTTCGTTTGATAAAATATCTTTAGAGCGACCGTTTTCTACATATAATTGAACGCCGTTCAACTTTCCGTCGCTACCGACGTTTGCATTTATAAAACCCTTTATATTATCGTTATTGCTTCTTACTGCATTATCCGTTTTATCTTTACTGTTGCTTTCTAAATACGTATCGTAAAGAGCGGTAATTTCAGAAGTATAAGTAGCCCAGTCAACAGAAGCCGCATGAACGGTGGTTAAACCAACTATTGCGCTCGAAACCGAAAGAAGTAAAACGGAAACGAGAATTACCAAAGCCAAAATTTTCTTTTTTGTAAAACTTAAAATTTTCATATTCATTTTACCTCCTTATTTGCTTTTTCTTTTAATTAAACGGAACGAAAGGAACAAACCCGCCGCAGCCATTGCCGCAATAGAAGTAAGCATTGTGCCCGTACTTACGGAAGAAGAACAACCTTCGCCTTCTGTATTATCTTTTACGGAAACCTCTTTATCAAGCGGGATATCTTCTACCCACTTTGCATAAACGGTCACGTTTCCACTAGTTGCCGTCAAGGTGTAAATCGGTTGAGTTAATTCAGAATCTAAATACCAACCCACGAACTTATATCCCTTTCTTCCCGCAGCCTTTAACTCTGCACCAACGGAAGCAACGTATTCCGTAGGATTGTCTTTATGGTTTATTCCGCCATTAAGCACGTATGTAATAGTGTGCTTATCCCAAATTCCTTTAACGTAATATTCAGCATCCGCTTCTATCAATTCTCCGTCTGCAACGGCTTCGGTACATTCAAAATCTTTATATACTTTTGCGTCCGTGCGTTCAAAGTTTGCAAAGTAAAGCGCAGTATCAATTCCAACGGGAGAGCCAGCTTCCGCAAAAACCTCTACTTGCTTGCTTCCGCCGAAATCGTCTATCAAATTGTAAATAACTTTGGTGTTAAGGTAAGAAACGTTAAAAGAAACTTCTTTAACGGCACACCAGTCTTTGTTGGCACTGGAGTTGCCTATTTCTAGCTTAACAAAAAATTCGGGCTTGCCTGCAACAAAGCTGTCTAAATCTAAGTTAACGGTTTGTCCGCTAGCGTTAGTGCTGATTAAAGATTTATAAACAACTTCACATTCGTCTAAAACTTCAATATCGCTTCCAACATAAAAATTTACGCATTCAAAAGTTCTAAAGTTGTTATAGTCGAACAATCTACCCAAAAACTCCAAGTCTAAACTTGCAAATGCTTTTCCTTCGGGAGCTTTAAAGTAGAATATCACATATCCTTTAGAACTTCCACTTGCAGTAGATAAAGCGGTAAATTTGCCGTTTCCTAAATCAACGTCAGAAACCAAAGCAACGTTGTCGCTAGCATAGCAAACGTCGTTTATAGAAGTGCCGGCAGCATTAAAATCTACCTTTACGCTTCTGTCATAAACAACGCTTTCTTGTGCCTTTACCGTGGAACTGTTTGAAAACGGCAAAAATGCCGCCATAAGCACCACTGCAAAAAGCACACATAAGGAACTAAGACACAATCTTCGTTTACTCATTTACTTTTCCTCGTTCACAATTTTTCACAATTTTTAGATTTT
>CAYVPW010000015.1:15203-28428 GCA_964453915.1 uncultured Christensenella sp.
ATAAATCACCTCTGTAATGCTTATTGTGCCGCATTTTTTTAAATTTATTAATATATATTATCTTATATTATATTATAACCCGTGATTTTTATATCGTCAATCGACATATATTGCATAAAATTTGAATAAATGTTGCAAAAAGTTTCTTGTTAGAAGTCAGTTATAAATAGTGTAATTCAAAAAAACTTTTTTATATACAAAACCGCCGATATACACAAAAAAGCAAAGTAAAACTTTAAGCACGCCAAAACCGTGGAGCACCAAAAATTTACTTTGCTAATTATTACGCCGCATACGTTCCCCTAATAAAGCAGGAATATAATCTTATACCCAAACGGTGCAGTTCTATACCTATTCCGCCGTCTTGACCATAACCGTTTACCATTTTGCCGAAAATGCTTTGATAAGTTATTCTTTCGGAAGCATCAAAATCTTTATACGTCATATGCACGCATTTAACTTTTACATATAAATCTTCTTTTGTAGAATAGGACATCATCAAATCTACTTTTTTAGCATTTTCACCAACATACTCGTTCACAGATTCAGACAACTCGTCGCCAACTTCATCGTGTAAATTGTATATTTCGGTAAAGTTGGTTCCGTCCCAACTTATCTCTACAATAATATTAGTTTTCCAGTTCCCGTCTTTATCAGCCATATCGTACGGATAAATCTTCATACTAGAACCGCTTCTATAACAAATGCTGTAAAAAGCCTCAAAGCTGAGCTCTAAAGATGCAAAAGTTTTACCCCTTTCCGGTTTAACCTGATAAATAACGTATCCCGTACCACCGGAAACGTATTCTTGCCACAAATCACCGCAAACAACGCCAAACGTTTTTTGCCCGTTAGAATCGGTTGTTAAATTGCTTACTTTATATGCGTCTGTATTAAAAATAGAAACGTTTCTGTAATCTCCGCCTATTTCGTAATCATCACTGCCGTCCGCTGCGCCACCGCAACCGTAAACACCGCAAAATGCAGCAAAACAAAAGATAAAAACAAATAAAATTGCAGCAAACTTAACTACGCGTTTTGATATATTTTTCCAAAAAATGCCCAAATTTCTCATAATATAATGATTATACCACAAAGAAAGTTTTGCGCTATTGTACTTTTGTATTAAAAATTAAAAAATTTATTGATTTTTTGTTGCAAATTAAAACAAAAAAAGCGTTGCAAAACGCAACGCAAAAAATACTGTAAAAAATAGCATTATTTATTTCTACTGTCGTTTTTTTAATAAAAACGCAAAATTAGCGACAAACGATTATCAAAGGGCCTTATAATAAAGCGTCAAAACCGTTCTATCAGAAGCATAGCATATATCTGAAAGTTTGTTTTGATACACAATCTTTCCACAGTAATAAACGGGGTCATCTATTAGGTTATACCCAAGCATAGAACTTGCCTTTTCTTCCGTAGTCAACACTATATTATCACCTATCGCAACGCCTGAATTTATAAAAACACTTTCGGAATTTACAATATTCAAATCTTTATCAATATAAATTTTGTTTATGTTGTACCCGCCTATACACCCTTCTTCTCTATCGGATAACCTGTTTAAAAAATTTTCGTTTAATATAGTGCTTAAAGAAGAATTGTCTTTTACGGCAGACTGCGCAATATACGCAACCGACCTAGAATTGTTTTTAACGTTTCCGTTTTTATATTCGCTTAGCACTCTTATGCAAGAACCGTCGCTTTTTTTGGTTATGGAAATCATTCCTTTGGAAACAAACTCTCTGTCTAAATTTTTTGTTTTAACGTTGCCCATTGCACTGCGATAAGAATAATAAACAACGCCCTTTTCGTTAGTGTATTCAATAGGTTTTTTTGTTCTTTTATCCGCAGTAAAAACACACCTTGCGCAAACGATTTTACTTTCTTCGGCAACGCTGTTTATAAAGGTGTTTTCTCCAAAAATAAGATTATCTATAGTTAAGTCTCCGTAAAGTTCTAAATAATCCTCGGGCATAAGCAGATTAAAGTAATAAATGCTATAATCTTTTTGAGGATATTTTGCAGCCAACTCTTCTACCAAATCCTTAGAAACAAAATACCTAACGCTGTAATCGCCGTATTTTTTATTGGTCGTCGCCCTAACGGACGCACCGTAAGACGCGGCGAATTTATAAAATCCTATAAGTTTAACAGAATATAAATTAAGTTCTGCTTCGCTTAAAGAAACGTTATTTACGGCCTGATGTTTTAGATCAATCCTTACATATAAAAATTCATAATTTATAATTTGGGGATAAATCTTTTCGTTTAATACAGAACTAAAATCAATGTTTTTTGTATTTATATCGTCGCTCTGTTCTCCGGAAACGTCTTTAACAAACTCTGTATAGTCCGTTCCGTTATAGCTATAAGATAGCCCTAAAGATTTTTCGTAAAGACCGTTTTTTATCTTAAATTCAAGTTGAACATCTAAAGATTTAAGGTTTACAAAAACACCGGTAAAGGATAGTGGAATTTTATATATAATTTGCCCATTACATAGGTCTAGCGCACCGTTATTTGCACTTTTTGCAGAAACAACACCGTTAAGATAATTGCCGTATTCGCCCGTAAAAATCCCGTCGTTATATATTGATAAAGAACGGTGCCCTTCTATAGAAAAACCAACCTTTCTAAAATCGTCTTCTATCAAATATTCTCCGGCATCACCTAAATATCCGCCCAAATCTTCTCCAAATGCAAAATTATCCGCAGTAGGTTGCTGTAAATAATAAACGCCTACCCCCCCCGCCGCTATTGCGACGAGCAAAATAAGCGTTATAAATAATTTTTTCACTACTGCTTTTTGCATATAATCTTTTAATTAGATATCTTTTACTTCTATAGAAATATCGTAAACGTGAATATCTCCCGCCGATATTTTCTTTTTAGCAAAGTCACCGTCTAACGTTGTAGTGCTTGGCTCTATTCCCAAAGCGTAATCTCCGCATATCATACTTTTCCATTCGATAAAATGCGGCAATAGCTCTTCGTCGTAATTAAATTCTACGGATTTACCTTTTTTTTCGTTTATCACCAAAACGTTGCCTTTTTTTACTTTATGAAAAAACACGGTCTCTTCTATCTCCGCCTCAGGCTCTTCCATAATAAGGCAGTCTTTCAGTTTTGTTTTTGCATATTCGGTTCTGGGAACACTGCTTATGATAGGCGCAACAATTTTAACACCGCTATCTAAAAACGGATAGCCTAAATTCATATGAAAAAGCAAAGCGTATTCGGCAGTTTTATAGCCTTTGTTTACAACTTCGGTTTTTATAGAAATTTTTCCGCTTTTATATTTTGTTTCAACAGTTCTTTTAACAAGCAAATCACTTAAAAACAATCCGTTATGTTCTACTTCCGCAACCGCCTTAAAACTTTCTCCGTCACACTCTAATACCATTAAATTTGCGGGGATATTGTGGTATCTTCCGTGTATGGGCAACTCTCTTCCGCCAACGGTATCTAAACCGCAAGTATAAAGCATTCCACCGTTAAAAACGTTATCGAACTTATCACAAAAAACGCAAAGCCCGTTTTTTGTTAAAAAACTAACGTTTTCGCCTTTATGTCTGAGATAATCGATATCAAAACCGTTATCTAAAAGCAAAGAAAAAGATATGCAGCCGTTATCCACTTCTATCGCGCGCTTACCGCCTGATTTTCCGTCTAAATAAGCGATTTTCCTAACTGAAATAAGTTGCTCTTTGTTATTTACTTTTCCGTTCATAATCAATCTTGCTTACTAGGCAAGCACTCTATAAGCACAGCCTTTTCTTCACTTACTATTTTAAATTTTCCTTCCGCAACGAACGGTAAATAAAAATAGTCGCCCGTTTTAATTTCTTTTTCGTAATTATCGCCTATTATACGCGCTTTTCCTTCTAAACAAATGTAAACGGAAGGCGCATAATTCATAGTAAATTCACCGCCGTTTTTTACGGTGTGTCTTACTTCTCCAAAACAAGGCGTATCGTTATAATCGATTAAAATTTCTTTAACGTATTTATCCGTTTCTATCGCCTTTTTAGGATATACCTTTGCAAATTCTTTTGCAGCTTCGCCGTAAATATCGTAGTTTATAGCGTCTAAAGCAACGTCTTTTGATAAGCCTATATACTCTTCTTTTTCGCTTATATGGTAGTCTCCGCACCATCTTTCGGGTTGAATAGTAAAGTCCGTGGGCTCTTGCACTTCTATAACGGTGCAACCTGCGCCTATTGCGTGTATAAGCCCCGCTTTAATAAGCCAAATATCGCCCACTTCCACGTCTACACCCTGCAACAAGGTACCCATAACGTCTTTTTCCGTTTCGCTTACTTCTTCTAATTTAGAAAGTTCTTCTTTGGTTATTTTATCCTTAAACCCGAAATATAACTTTGCGTTGGGACGCTTTGCTATTACAAGCCATGCTTCCGTTTTTCCGTATTCAGAATTAAAATTCTTTCTAGAAAACTCTTTGGTCGGGTGAACTTGGAAAGGCAATCTTACGGCACTGTCTAAAAACTTTACAAGACAGTCGTATTTTCTGTTGCCAAGCAAATCTTCTTTATAATCGTTAAGCAAATCGTCAAAATATATATCCGTTCCCTTAACTTTTGCAACGCCGTCTCTTTCGCCGAAATACACGGGGTTTATTGCCTTAACCTTGCTTGCCACCCACTCTTCCGGAAACATATTATCCGTTCCGTCGTCATACCCGTCGTTAAAAATATCTTTATAAGGCTTGCCGCCTTTATAAATCCTATAAACACGGTTTCTTTCAAAAAAAATCGGTTCTTTAACAATTTGTTTTATATCTTTCATAACTCGATTGCTCCCATAAATTGCGTTGTATCCGCACCCGCTTTATTTGCCTTTATAAGTGCATTTTCTATATTTTCTTTTGTAAAAGACTTGCCTTCAATATTAGCTAAAAGAGTACCGAAAAACGCATCTCCAGCGCCAGTTGTGTCAACCGGTTTAACTTTTTCTGTCGGAACAATACCGTACTCTCCGTTTGCATAATAAAAACTGCCTTTACTACCTAAAGAAACAACTATTAACGTGCCCTTTTTATAAATACTTTCCACCGCTTGTTTTACGTCTTCTATACCGGTATAAAGCCTTAGTTCGTCATCGCTAAACTTAATAATATCCGCACATGAAACAAACGGTTTATACGCATTTAGTGCATCGTTAAAATCCTTATAAATATCCATACGGAAATTCAAATCAAAACTCAAAAGTTTACCCGCTTTTTTTACGTTTTTAGCTATTTTTGCCGCAAGTTTTTTCCCGTTCTTTTCGGAAAGCATTAAAGAGCCCAAATGAACGATAGAAAGTTCCTTATTGTAAAAATCCACGTCTTTAATATCAACGTTAAAGTCCGCCGTATCGTGACGATAAAAAGAAAAATCTCTTTCTCCGTTATCTAACGTCACAAAAGCAAGCGTGGTATTTCTTTTATCGTCCTTTTGAATATCCAACTTATCCAACTTTGCCTTTTCGGCTTCTTTAATTAAAAAATTACCAACCGTATCTGCGCCAACTCTTCCTAAAAAAGCAACGGAAGCACCCGCTTTTTTTGCGTTTACGGCAACGTTAAACGGTGCACCGCCGCAGTGTGCGTCAAAAACGGTTTTGCCGTTTTCGTTATTCCCTATCATATCAACAAGAATTTCGCCAATAGATAAAATCATCAGTCTTTCACCTTTAATACTCTTCCCGTAAGGCTAGTGCCGTAAGAGAAGGGTTTTACTTTTAATTTTCCCTTTTTAATTTCCGCCTTAGAACCGTCGTCTAACCAAACGCCCTTTTTAACGGATATATCTTCCGGCAAATCTATATATCTGTCGTTTGCACCGTATGCAACGTTTGTATCGGAAGACATTTGAACGTCTTTAACGTAAAGATATCTGCAATCTTTTGCTTCTAATAATAAGCAATCTTTAGTCAACTCTCTTCCGCCGTGAACGCTGTAAATAAAGTTTTTATTTGCCTTATTCCAAATACCGATACATTCCATAATGCCCTTATCTACAAGCCTTATTTCACCGTTGCCCATAGGACCTACATTTAGGCTAAAATTACATCTATTCATTCTACATTCCACAAGATTTCCTATTAAAGAACCTATGGATTTATAATTTATATCCGCATTAGCAACGCCCCAGTGGTCGTTTAATACCTGGCACATTTCACCTGTTCTGTATCTGCCCGTTGTATCCGTAGGGCAGGTTTGTCCTCTTTCAAAAGTGACGCTGTCTATTTCTTTGTGACCTATTTCGCCTAATCTTTGAAGCCCCGTATTATTCATTATAATACATTCAGGTTGGTATTTTCTTATTGTTGCGTAAAGCCTGTCTTCTTGCCAGTCGTCGTTTATATGGCAGCCGTCCCAAATACCGTCAAACCACAAGCCGCCTATTTTGCCGTAGTTAGTGCAAAGAATTTCTACACTTTTTACTAAATAATCTATATATGCGGGGAAGTTAGTGTAGTAATCGGAATGATGCCAGTCTAAAAGCGTGTGATAAAAGAAAGGCACAATGCCGTTTTTATTACATTCGTCTACAAACTCTTTAACCAAATCTCTACCGCACGCAGAGTGAGGTGCATCGTATTTGTTAAGTCCCTTTGTGTCGTAAAGAGAAAAGCCTTCGTGATGGCGGGTTGTAAGCGTGATATATTTGCAACCTGCGCTCTTTGCGGTTTTTACAAGGTTTTTTGCCCAACTTTTTGAAACGTTAAATTTTTTGAAAGAATCAAAATATTTTTCGTCCTTTTTTACTTTATCATTTAAATAATGCGCCCATTCACCCTTTGCATATTTGCTGTAAAGCCCAAAGTGCACGAACATTCCAAAGCCTAGTTTTTCAAAGTCTTTTACGTACTGGTACTTGTCCATAATTTCTCCTAAAAATTTTTATACGCTTATTCTATCATTTAAGCGAAAAAAAATCAATAGTTTTTAATAAAATAATATCCTTAAAATCTATTTTACGTCGCTTATAAAAAACGCTTTAACCAAGTTAAATCTAGCTTCCATTCAGAAACAAGATTGCGCCTTTTATGTTGTTCGTTTACTTCTTTTAAGTCGGCTTTCATTTCCACGTAAGTGCAGCCGTTTACTTTCATATAATGGTCTTCCGCACGCTCTAAATTGCCTTTTAAACTAGTCCTTCCTATATGAATTGCAGAATGACAGTCTTTACAAACAGAAACAACATCTTCTAGCTTTTGCACTTGCGTGCTTTCGTTATAACTCCACCTTTCGTGCGCCTCTAACCTATCCGTTATTTTGCCGCAAACAGCACACCTTCCGCCCGCTCTCTGCTTTGCGTCTTTTTTTATCTTATCCCAGTCTTTAGCGGATAAAATAGAACGCAAATTAGAATACCAACAGCTATCAGGAACTAACTCGAATTTAAGTTTTCTATCTTCCATTTGCGCTCCTAGATTCATGACAGGTAAAATAGATAATTTGGTATTCTTTAGAAAGCGTGTTTAACGCATTTATCGCCCCTGAAATTTTATCTTTATCTAAGTTGACGAACGGATCGTCTAATATAATAAATGGCTTTTCTTTATCAAACAAAACGTCTATCAAAGAAAATCTTTTACAAATTTCAAAAAGCGCCTTAAAACCTTCGCTAAAATACGCCGTTTCAAAAGATCCTGTATCTTCTCTGATTTTTACCGTCATATCTAAATCCAATTCCGAAACGGCGTTAAAAGATTCATCTATCTCTTTAATGTATTTATTAAAAGAATTTTCTAACGGTTCTCTAAATTTTGCCTTTAAATTTTCATCGGCTTTTTTAAGAATTTCCAAGGTTTTTACAACTATTTGATACTCGCTTGTAGCTTCGGCAAGTTTTTCGGTTAACTCGGTTTTTTTATTCTCGCAATCAACAAGATTTTGAGCCGTTTCGGAAAGTCTTAATAAAGCAACTTTTTTTTCGGAGAGTCTTTCGTTTACAGTTTGATAATCTCTTCTTGCTTGCTCTAAAAGCATTTTAGAATCTTCTAAACTTACAGCAACGCTAAAATTGTTATTTCCCACTATTTCATTTTGATACAAAGAAAGAGTTTTTGTTTTTTCTTCTTGTTCGGTTTTTAGCAATGCTATTTTATCGTTTATTCCGCTAAGCTCGGTTAAAAAAGAGTTATAATCGTTATAGTCTATCTTGAATTTTTCAGAAAAAGCAGTCAATTTATCCGCATAATCGTTAAGCGTGTTTTCAGCAAGAGATAATTCTTTTTGATTTTTTTCGAGCATTTCTAATAAAGAAAAATCCGGTTTTTTATTGCCGCTTTTTAAGTTTAGCCCTACAAACGTAAAAGCACCTACAACTCCTATCCCCAATAAAACGGCAGAAACTACCGCACCGAAAGAAGCAAAAAAACCAACCACTCCAACAAGCGCAATTGCAACAAAGGCAGCAAATAAATACGTATAAATTTTTGTTTCTTTATTTGTTTTAGGCGTTTTAGTGGCGGCGGCTTTCAATTCCGTAACGGTTTGTTTTAAAACGCTTATCTTTTCGTTTAGCGCAATAAAATCTTTATACAGTTTTTTATAATAATTTATCTCTTCTTCTTTTACGTCATAACCGTTTAGCGATTTTATTAAACCGTTAATTTGAACGCTTATTTTATCGGTTTCTGCTTTTAATTCTTCGTATCTGTCTTTTTTTATCTTTATCGCTTCCGCTTTAGACGCATTTTCAAATTCTGCGGTATAATTTTTTATTTTATCGTTTATTTCTTTGATTTTTTTATTGAGTTCTTCTACATCGGCTTTTACAACGGTTAAAGTTTCATCGGCTTTTTTTGCTCTTAAAATATCTTCGTTAGCAGAATAAATTTTATTTTGCAGTTCTGCAAGCAACCCTTTAGAGCCCTGCATTTTATAATATTTTGCCTTTTTCTCTAAACAAGCCACAGCCTTATCAAAAGCAACGGCATCGCCAAAATCCAGCACGGAATTGAGTTTTGCGGTAATGCCTGAATTTATTTTCACCTCTAAACTTTTTTGAGAAAAATACGTAGAAGAAGTAAATCCTTCTTTATCTATCCCGAAAATTCTCTCTCCTAAATTTTCCGTTTTAGAAACGATTTTTCCCGTTTTTAAGTCGGTCATAACAACTTCGTCTTCAGACTCTTTATTACCGAAATATCTCTCTAATCTATAACGGTATTCTTTCCAAGAAAACTCTATATATCCACCGAATTTTTCCATAGAATTCCATGGCTTGTATTTTTTTCTATCACTGTCTAAAATGCTTTTTCTTCCGCTATCAAGCCCATAAAATATTGCGGTAATAAAAGAGCAAAGCGTAGTTTTTCCCCACCCGTTTTTTTGATTTATCTCGTTAAGACCCTCAGAAAAATCAAACGAACGGTTTTTTAGTTTTCCGAAAGACGAAACGTAGCATTTAATAATTTCCATATTAAATTTCTTCTCCTTTTAATGCCTTTAATCCCAAAACCAAAACTTTATCCGCCGTTTCTTTATCCAAATCTTCGTTCAAAACAGTTCTAACGAATTCCCCGCTAACGGATTTATCAAACTCGTAATCTTTTAATTCTATTTTTAAAGAAGTTTTATCATAAATTTTAGCAAAGAAAAAATATTCGTTTAAAATTTGAGAAAGAAGTTCTTTATCTAACTCAAAATCCGGTTTAATCTCTCCTTTAAGAACAACCTTTATAAGTGAAGTTTTGTCTATTTTGCTTTTTAGGCTTTCAACAATTTTATTTCTGACAACGGTAAAACTGGGCTCGTTAGTCAAGTCAAATTCCGCCACACAGTACTCTCTAGAATAAAACGGCACGAATTCATAAGTTAATTTATCGGATTCCGTATCAATCAAAATAAATCCTTTTTTGCCGGTTTCATCAAATCCTCGCCCGTCCAAACACCCAACAAAGGCATACTTACATCTACCGTCTATAAAATCTTCTTCGTACGTATGGATATGCCCAAGTGCCAAATAGTCTACGTTTTTATTTTTTAATCTGGGAAAATTAACGGATTCGGTTGCGTCTATACTGTTATAGTTTTTACCTTGCCCGTGCAGAACAACTATGTTTTTATCTTCTTCTCTAAGCTTTAATGTATCATAAATAAACGCGCCGTTTTTGCCATCGAATTTAACTCCGGATATTACCACGTTATTATATCTGAACTGCGTCCAGTCGTAGCCAAAAAACTTTAAGTTTTTAGGAATATCTTCCGCATCTTTAATAACGCAATCCGCATCGTGATTGCCGAAAAGATATAAAAAGTCTACTTGCGAATTTTTTTCTATTGCAGAAAAAAATCTTTCCTTTAATTTTGCGCCCACTTTAGGCGAATCGAAAATATCGCCCGCAAGTATCACCGCAGTAACGCCGTTATCACCGGCATAATCACAAAGCCTTTCAAAAGTTCTTACTATTTCGTTTCTTCTTAAAGCAGATTTTTCTGCGGGTATATTATCTATTTTAGAACCCAAATGCAGGTCCGCACAATGAATAAATTTCATATCTCACCACATTTTATTTTTATTTAAGCACGCTTATCTGACCTTTACGTTCTTAACGTAACTTTATATATAATTATATAATATTTCTCCGTTTAAGTAAAGGTAAAAACAAAAAAAGCCGCTCTTAATTAAGCGACTTTTTTATCGTAAAACATAAAGCTAAACTTTGTTCTTACTTACCCTATCGTTAAATTTTTTTAGAACTTGCAGTTTTTTAAGATTGTATCTTAAAACGCACAGCGGTAAAAAATTCAGTACGGCGTTTACCGCCGCTACGGGCACGCCAAAAAGAAGCGCATAATTTATAGGATAAGCAAAAACAATCAAAAAGCCCGTAAAAATGCAAACAAAATGAATTAAAGTGCCGTAGTTTGCTTCTAAAATATATCTATCTACGTACTCTTTGCTTTTTGGATTTACTATTTGCTTTTTGCTAAAATTTGTAAAGAACCCCAACTCTGCAATTTTATCTTTCCACTTTTTTATTTTTATTTTTTCGTAAAACAAACTTTCTTTTTCTTTTGCTGCGAATATTGTTTTATCGGAATTAAACCATTTTTGGGGCATACACCTTCTTATAATCAACGCAAACACGCCGTCTACTGCAATTACTAAAGCCGTGTTTATAATTACTGCAAAAACAACGTAAAAAAACGATAAACCGAAGCAATTAAAAATAAGATTAAACGCAGCAATAATTATCATTGATACTACAATTAAAACAAGATACAACATACTTTTAATATTTTAGTGGAACCCCGTAAAAATTTTGATAAACGTTTACCCATTCACGATAGTTTTTCTCTTTTATATACTCTATATTTTCAGATAAACTTAAATCTTTTCTAGGATATATCGGCGACAAAAAATTCAACGTATACGCCTGAACAAAGCTTCCGTTTTTTTCTTTCTTTTCAGTATCTTCCATAGTTATAAAAACCGGTATCACGGGAACTGAATTTTTTACAGCGAACCTAAACGCTCCGCTTTTTAACGGTCTGGGCTTTTTATAGTTCCACCACATTGCCTGTTCTGGATAAATAAGAATTTTTTCTCCGTTATTTAACAGTTTATCTACGGCACGCAAAAACTTTTTCATTGTTTCGGTATTGCTGCTTAAAGGAAGAGTGTTGCAATGCTTAAACAAAAAGCCGTATAGCCCTTTAAAATTAGTGTAATTACCCTCTCTAATCACTTTATAAAAGTTTTTTCCTTTGCCCAAATAGTCTTTAACGACTCTATAAACGGCGTAATTATCGTTTACGGAAAAATGATTACAAGTAATTATCGCCCCGCCGCAAACACTGCTAAAATTTTCTATACCGTTTATTTTTTTTATAACCAAGTCTCCATTTTTAATCTTTCTTTCGTAATGAATAACGGCAACACGGTTTGCAATTTTTGTAAAAAACCTTGTGGAAAATTTTTCGGATAAATAATCCACTTTATTAGGCAATAAAATTTTTGTTTCAGGGTCGTTTTCTACGTCTTTATCCCACAAACCTTGCTTTTCGTATTCGCTTATTTTATTTAATACCTCTTGTCTGTCTTTTGATAGCATAGTTAAACACCTTCTCCGATTTTTTTATAGCAATAAGGCGACAAAACGTATTTTTTTGCCATTTCTTTTAATCTTGCAAACGCCATTTTGTCTTTTATTTTATTCTCTTCCGTATAACCATCTTTTAAGGATTTTAAGTAAAAATAATACGGCGTTAATGCGGCGTACTTCCAAAAATATTCCGCATATAACACGTCTTCGTATAACCACGGTTTAAAAGACAGTTTATAGTGAATTATTTTTAATTGTTTTTTATCAAACTCAACTTCTTTAAAAGGTGTTTTATTCCACCCCAAGTCAAAATAATAACACTTGTCTTTTAATATCACGTTTAGATAGTCTTGGTCTTGCGTCACTTCAAACTTGTGTTTCTCTATTAAACTTAAAAATTTCTCTTCTATGTTTATCTTTCTTAATTCTTTCAAATTTAGTAGCATTACTCCTGCGTTAAAATATTTTTTGCAAGATATTCCAAGTCCTTCTTCTACGTAGTCCCCAAAGACCTTTATTTGTTCCATAACCTCTTCGCGCACAACGCCAGCCAAGTTGTCTTTTATATTCGTGTTAAACAGTTCACTTATATCGCCGTTAACAATCACATCGCTATCAAGATAAAGTATTTTATCTAAGTTAGGAAAAAGTGCCGGTATAAAAAAACGGTAATAGGTTGTAAGCGTAAAATAATCTCTTAAAACAAGTTTATCGCTTAATCCTTCAAGCCTTTTTGCAACGTCTATAAACTCTATAGAAGAATAAACGGAATGAAAATCTAAAAGCTTTTGCATATTATCACCGCTTAAGCCGGCATTTAACACGTAGATATGATATTTATATTTTAAGGAAGCGTTTTTAAATATAGATTTAAGCGCAACGTATAAACACGGTGCGTAATTATCGTCTACGGCAAACACCAAATCAACCGATTTTTCTTTTTTGCTTTTATTTTTCTTTATAATATAATTTTTACACATAATTTTTCTCCTTCAATTCAAGGAATTACCCTTACGCATATATTTTATTTCACGTCCTCAAAATCTATCAATAGAAATCCGTCTAATAATTTTTTTATGCTTTCTACAAACAAAAACCGCACTCTCTACCGATAAGAGAGCACTGTTTGCATAATTCTACGGCAAAAATA
>CAYVPW010000016.1:0-26820 GCA_964453915.1 uncultured Christensenella sp.
GGGTGATTTAAAGGTAGGTTCCACACGGGAAAAGTTTCGTATTTTGCATACCCTGCTTTTACGCCGCGCTTGTGTTCGTGATAAAGTTGAGAAAGGCAGGTTGCCATCTTTCCGCTGCCCGGACCGGGTGCGGTCACTACTACCAACGGGCGTGTCGTTACGATATAATCGTTTTTACCAAAGCCTTCTTCGCTAACGATTGCGTCTACGTCCGAAGGATAGCCCTCTATGGGGTAATGCTTATACACCTTTATGCCAAGCATTTCCACCCTCTTTTGAAAAGCTTCCGCGGAGGGTTGCCCGGAAACTCTGGTCAACACCACGCTGCCCACGTAAAAACCGTTTGCCCTGAATATTTCTATAAGCCTTAAAACGTCCGAATCGTAGGTAATGCCTAAATCGCTTCTGTATTTATTTCTTTCTATATCGTTTGCGTTTATGGCTATAACTATTTCCGCTTTGTCTTTAAGTTTTCTAAGCATTTTAATTTTACTATCCGGCTCAAATCCCGGCAAAACTCTAGATGCGTGATTATCGTCAAAAAGTTTTCCGCCAAACTCTAAATACAACTTATCGCCGAACATCTCTATGCGTTCGGAAATCTTTTCGGATTGCAATGCAAGATATTTATCGTTATCAAAACCGAGTTTTTTCATCTTTAGTTATCTCCTCTACTTTAAGAGTTTTGCCTCCTTTAATTTTTCTACAAACTTTTTAACGTCCCTTTCCGCAACGGCTTTTTCAACGTCGTACTCACTTAAAACGGCTTGCACCATCTCTTCTTCCGTGGTGCCTTTTTCTAACAGCCCCCACATAAAAACACCCGTGTCGTTTAGATTGATTACACCGTTAAAATCTTTTACCCTTTCTCCAACGGGAACTATTATAGAGTTCCCCGCAATTTCCCTTATAACAAATCCGCTTTTCAACTTCATATCTCTATTCTCCCTTGCTCATCGTTTCAAAAGAAAGTTTAGCCGCATCTAAAGAAACGTTGCAATACAATCTATACGCTTTTATTTGCGCTAAAAACTTTTCTACCATTTTTAGCAATTTGTCCATATCTTCTTCTTTCTCAGGTCTAAGCGTTTGGTTCATAACGTTTACAAACGCATTGAAAGAAGAAAGTTTTTCTATTTTATTTTCTTTTGCTTTTTTTATCTCGCAAACGGCTTTTACCTTAAACTTTACGTTGCTACCTAGTTTATGTTTCCCCGTCCAAGGCGTTCCATATACAAAAAATTCGCCGTTTTCCATTTTGATTATAGGCTTATCGTCGTTAACGGTGATTACTTTATCTCCTAAAAGTTCTCTCCAAAGCCTTGCGTGCGTAGACTTCCCCGCACCGCTCGGTCCGCAAAACAGATATGCGTTTTCATCAACGGCAACAGCGCTTGAATGAAATATCATTCCGCTTTCCGTTCTCAAAATATACTCGCAAAGTTTTCTAAAAAGCGCTAAACTTTCTAAATAATAATCGGGGAACTTCGCCCCTTCTTCGTCCGCCTTTTCTTTATCTATATCGCCTTGCGACACGGTTAAATTTAAACTCGACTCTTCTTTGCCGGAATACAAGTAATCCGAACATAATTCTTTAGTATAATTATATTTTGTTTCGGCATCGAAAACCACGCCGGCTATTTTATATCTCGGCATAGCGCCCCCTTAAAAATTCATTTAATATTTTATCAAAGCGTTTATACTTTGTCAATCTTTAATTTGCTTTTACAAGCCCTTTGGAGTATAATAATATTTAATGAAAAAGATAAGAAAATTTTTATTACCTATACTTTGTTCGGCATTTGCCTTGTTTTTGCCAGCATGCGGTTTTTACACGCTAGACCTAACGTATTTTAACACAAGCGTATACGTTGCCGCAAACGGAAAATTAGAAAATTACAAAGGCAAAATAGAAAACACGCTGACGGAAATAGAAAACCTTTTATCCGTATCTAGTGCAAATTCCGAAATAACCGCATTTAACGCGGCTAACGCTAACGAAGCGGTAAACCTTTCGCCCGTTACGGAGGAGGTGTTTTCCGCTGCACTTTACGCAAACGAATTTACAAAAGGTGCTTTTAACCCCGCAATTTACCCTGCTCTTAAACTGTACAAACTCTCTGCGGACACATTTGATAAAAACGTTATAAGTATTTCCCCTCCCGCAGAAACGGAAATAGAAAGCATAAAACCGAATACGAATTTTGCTTTTGTAAAAAACGAAAACGGAAAACTTTACAAAACGCAAAGCGGTGTAGAAATAGATTTAGGCGGCATAGCCAAGGGATACGCCACCGACAAAATAGTAGAGATTTTATCAAATAGCGGAATCGATAAAGGATACGTAAGCATAGGCGGCAGCAGTATCTACGTGTTTGAAACCGAAGAAAACCTTTCTATAAAACACCCGTTAAAAAACGGCTATATCATCTCCGTAAACAGCAGCCTTACAAAAAACTCACCCCTTTCTACAAGCGGGGACTACGAAAGATATTATACGGACGTAAACGATAAAAATTTAAGGTATTCACATATAATAGATTCTAAAACGTGCAAGCCCGCAAACACGGGTATTCACAGTGTCACCGTGATTGCAAACGGGAATTTATCTAAAACTCAAAAATCCGCTTGTTTTACGGACGCTTTAAGCACTGCGCTTTGCACTTTTACTAAAACCGAATTGATAGATTTTATAAAAAACGAGCTTACGGAATTTTCAATTTTCGCCGTATACGAAAAAAACGGGGTTAAAGAAATAATCTCTAACCGCCCGCTAAATGAATTTGAAATATTAGACGGAGAATATTCTTTTATTCCCGTTTAATTTCGTTTTTATCTTTTAAATTAAATTTTTGATATTCATCATAAGGCCGAAAAGTTCTTGTTCGGTCTTTTCGTTTACGTTTTTTATATCTTTAACTATCTTGCCGTTTGCAAGCACCACTACTATGTCGGCAAAAAAAGCCGCTTCTTTCACGTCGTGCGTTATAAAAAGCACGGTTTTGTCTTTTTGACTTTTTATCTTTTCCATTAAAGAAAATTTAAGCGCCAAATCAAGATTTATAAACGGCTCGTCTAAAAGCAGAATATCGCTCGGATAAAACAGCGCCCTAAGTATTGCCACTCGCCTGCTCATTCCTGCGGAAAGGCTTTTAACGTACAAATCTTCGCAACCGCTCAATCCCACGGAATATAGTGCCTCTTCCACGTTTATATCACCGCAGAACAGTTGCAAATTTTCTTTTACGGTAAGATTTTTTATAAGCCTGTCTTTTTGAAAAACAACGGACAACCTTTCGCTATCCTTTTTTATCTCTCCGCCAAAAGGAACAATGCCCGCAACGGCGTTTAATAAGGTCGTTTTTCCGCTTCCGCTTTCGCCAAGTATCGCCGTTATTTTGTTTTTTTGTATATCTAAATTTAAGTTATCTAAAACCTTTTTCTCTCCGTAAGAAACGGTTAAACCGCATATATTTATCATTGCCATTTCCCCGCCTTTTTAGACAAATAAGAAAACAACCATTCTATAACCATACAAATAAGCACGGTTATCACCACAAGTGCAATCATCTTTGCGGTTTGTTCGTACAGTTTTGCCATTTGCAAGTAATATCCTATAGAATCGGCAGTAAAACTAAGAACTTCCGCCGCCACCATAAGTTTGATATTTAAGGATAAACCCGCACCTATGGCAGTAAGCGTTGAAGGCACTATTTGTGGAAAACTCACCTTTAAAAAAACGCTTTTTTTATCCACGCAAAATATTTTACACGCTTCTAGCGCTTCTTTATCAATACTTTCTAAGGCAGAAAAAACGTTTACGTATAACGTAGGAAGAACCACCAGCATCGTCACTATAACAGGCGCTATTTGAGAGTTTGTCCACACCAACAGCAAAAGCACCACCGCTATTGTTGGCAAAGCCCTTAAAATTCTTATCACTGGCGTGATTGCCGCTTTGAAATTTTTGTTTTTATAAGAAAAGTATGCAAAAACAAAAGCGATAGCAAAAGAAACGCAAAACGCAACTAAACTTCTTAAAAGCGTTCCTCCAAGGGCAACGTAAAACTCTGCGTATCCGAACACGCTTATTATAGCCGAAATCGTAGCCGATAGCGTTGGCAAAAGAGACTCTTTATTAACCGCTACGGCGGAGATACCCCACGCTGCTATTATGCACGCCACCGTTAATATCGGTAGCGCAATTTGCAATACTTTATCTTTTTTCATTTTTTAATTTGACTCTTGATAACCTATGTTGTTTTTCTTTAACACTGTTTTTAGCGTTAAATCAGGAACTTTTCCCTTGCCTATAACCCCTATCGTGGCGTCTACAAGTCCATTTACGTCCGTTTTTGCTTTGCTGACTATATATAAATTACCGTGAGTTATAACGGACACCATTTTATATCCGGTGCCTTTTTTATAGTTTAAGGTTGCAGCGTTAACGGGCAATATAATAAAATCCGCTTGTTCTCTCGCTCCGCTCATATAAGTTGCTATTTCTTCTGCGTTTACCACGTTGTAGTTTACAGTTGCGCCGTCAATAAAATTTTGATTTGTGCTTATAAAATTTGCAATCGCCAGTGCGGGCGCACCGTCCGGCGCATAAAACGTGAACGTTTCGCCTTGTGCGCTTTCTCCGCTTGCCCCCGTTTCCGCATAATAAAAATCACTTTCGGGCTTTACCGCAGGCGCTATTCCAAGCCCTACGTCTATACCTAGTATATCGTTTATATATTTTTCCACCCCGTCCTTTGCGCTTGCCGCACTTTCCCAATAAATTTTGCAAGCGTCAACCACGTCTTCGGTAATAATTTTTGCAGGCGCTAAAGAAGAAGAAGTATAAACCCCTTGTATTGCGCTCACCGCATTTGCGGAATCTGCTTTTACGGCTTGTAGATTTTGCGCAAATTTATTGCCGATTTCCTTTACTAAATTCGGATACTTTTCCGCAACGTCGTTTTTCACCATTAAAACCGCTTGCGGATAAGCTTTAGTTTCTTCGTCATAAAGTTCTTGAAGGTCTAATCTGTTCCAAGAAAAGTCCTTGCCCTTTACCTTTTCTAACTTTGTCACCACGGGCTCGGGCAACAATCCGAAAGAAAGCGTGTCGTTTATAAGCATTTCCATAATAGTTTGCGCATCTGCATATTTAATCGTGGTTTGCCCTTTCTCTTTGCACCCGCAAAGTCCTATTGCTGCGCTTGCCGATAAAACCAAACAAGCAAACAATGCCAAAAATCTTTTCATTTATGCCTCCTAAAAAAAGAAACTCCCTTTGCAAAATAGGCAAAGGGAGATACGCGATTAAACAAGGCTTGTGCCCTGTATATTCCATATTCAGCCCTGCCCCGTTAGGTTTACCCTTTCGGTTTAGGTATTATCCGTTTTTATTTTATTATACCTCTAATTTTTTGTCAACTTTTTATTAAGGTATTTTTTTCTTGTTGCTTCTCCGCCGCGCAAGTGCCTTTCCGCAAGATTTTTTCTAAGCACCTTTTTAACCGCTGTATAAAGACTTCTGTCCACAAAAAAAAGTCGCTCGCTTACGTCTTTATGAACGGTAGATTTAGAATAAGAAAAAACCTTTGCGGTTTTTCTTACCGTTGCACCGTGTTCCACTATATATCTTGCTTCTTCTAAAATCCTTTGCGTCATATCATCGCTCAAATTAAACACCCCCTTTTATAGGAACGTTTAATTTTATGCGATTTTTCGACAGATTATAACGTCTTTTTTCTCTTTGCGGAATTTATAGAAGAAACAACTATAAACACCGCTAGTTCTATAATGATAACAACGTAATAAGTAGAAACTCTCCAAAGTACCAAAACCGCGCCCAAAACTCCGTTTTCTATAACCAAAGAAAACAAAGCGGTAAACATAAGTTCCGAAGTCCCGAATCCACCCGGCAACGGTATAACGTTCGTGATATAACTAGATGCAAGCGATATGGCGTAAAACATATACGCTTCGTTCATAGAAAAAGGCTTACCCGTAAAAGAAAGGTAAGAAGCGTACTGAAAACTTCCCAAAAGCAACATATAAACAAAAAAGCAAAACATAGGCAATAAATATCTATACCAGCCTTTACCTATTATAGTAAGTTCGGTTTTAAAAAGCGATAGACTTTCCGCTTTTTCTTCTATAAACTTTTGCTTGTCTCCTATTTTTTTAAGTTTGAATAATATTTTAGCCGTTATGCCCATTATAAGCGCTTGAAACTTTTTGTTGAACGCCATAAAAACGATTAACAAAAACACTCCGGTATGAAAAGTAAATCCGATAAGCAAAACGATATAAAGCGCAACCGTCGTGCCGTTTACAGAAATCACAACGTCACCCACAAAAAGAGCAATCGACATAGTTAAATAAACCGCAAGCGAAGTTATGCTGTAAATAATTTGGCATTTTATCAATCCCGCCGCCGTGTCTTTTACGGGAACGCCGGCATTATATTGATAATAAACCATCATCGGGAAATGCCCGCTTTTTAACGGCGTCACGGCAGAGCCTAAATTGCCGTAAAGCGTATTTAACAAACACTTTCCGTACGGCATATTTTTAGTAAAAGAACGGTAAACGAAAAAATCCACCAAAGAAACTAAAAGCATTGCCCCCGCAAACAATGCAAAAACGATAAAATATTGAGAAAATCGGATTGTTTTTACGTCTTCCCAACTTATGTTTCCGCTTAAAAAAAGATAAACGAAAGTAAGTGCGGTGACAACGAGTATCACCGCAACGTTAAATATAATTTTCCTTTTGTTTTTTATCTTTTTTATTTCTTCCATCTCTTAAAAAATTATTTCAATTTTTCCCATTTTTGATCTTTTTCGCTCAAAGAAAGCGGCGTCCCGTCTTTAAGCGTATAGCCGGCAGCACTTGCGGTGCCGTCGTACTCTCCTATCACTTCGGGCCACTCTATACCTATCGCAGGGTCGTTCCAAGCAAGACCGCCCTCGTCGTTAGGATGATAAAAATCCGTCACTTTATAACAAAACTCGGCGGTTTCGGATAAAACCAAAAAGCCGTGAGCAAAGCCTTCCGATATGTAAAACTGTTTTTTATTCTCTTCGCTAAGTTCAACGCCAAACCATTTTCCGAAGGTTTTAGAATTTTTTCTCATATCAACGGCAACGTCGAAAACCTTGCCTTTAATAACCCTTACCAACTTTCCTTGCGGAAAATTTTTTTGAAAGTGCAAACCGCGAAGCACTCCCTTTACACTCATAGATTGATTATCTTGCACGAAAACCATATTCAACCCGTTTTCTTTCATATCGTTTAAATTATAGGTTTCCATAAAATATCCCCGGCTGTCCCCGTGAACTGCCGGTTGTATAACGTAAAGCCCTTCTATGGGCGCTTTTTCCACTTTAATTTGAGACATAATCACTCCTCAACTATATTTCTTCTATTGCCTGTAAATATCTTTTTAATGCATCTTTCCAATCGGGAAGCCGTGAAAAACCTTTTTCGCCCAACTTGCTTTTATCTAGCCTAGAGTTAAACGGACGCGCCGCCTTGTTCATTCCGTATTCCTTAGTAGATACGGGGCAAACCTTTGTTTTCAATCCCGCTTGTCGATAAATTTCTACCGTAAAATCATACCAAGAAATATATCCGCCCTCGTTAGTTGCGTGATAATATCCGTATTTTTCGGTTTCTATCATATCCACCAACAAAACGGATAAATCAAGCGTGTAAGTAGGCGTTCCTATCTGGTCGTTTACAACCCTTACCGTATCGAATTTTTTACCCACGTTAAGCATTGTTTTTATAAAGTTCTTACCGTTAACGCCGAATACCCACGCTATTCTAACGATAAAGTATTTATCTAATAGAGAAGAAACGGCAAGTTCGCCTTTCAGTTTACTCTCTCCGTAAACGTTGAGAGGTTTATAATCTTTACAATCGGGTTGCCACGGAGCAGTTCCGTTTCCGTCAAAAACGTAATCGGTAGAAATATACGTCATTTTACAATCGATTTTTTTACAAACTTTAGCGATATTTTCCGTACCGACGTAGTTAATTTGCATCACCTTTTCGTAATTATCTTTTTCTTCCGCAAGATCAACGGCGGTCCACGCCGCACAGTGTATAACCGCATCAGGTTTTTCGTTGGTTATCACTCTGTCTACCGAATCAAAATCGGTAACGTCCATTTCTTCTACGTCCACACCTACGGGCTTATGCCCTCTTTTTAAAAGTTCGTTTACCACGTCGTGCCCTAGTTGACCTTTTACACCCGTTACTAAAACTTTCATTTTATCTGTTCCCATACATTTTTTCGTAATAATTTTGATATTCGCCGGAAATAATGGTTTCCCACCATTCTCTATTATCTAAATACCATTTTATAGTCTTTTTTATACCGTCTTCAAACTTTGTTTCAGGATACCATCCCAGTTCGTTTTTAATCTTTTCGGGGTCGATAGCGTAGCGCATATCGTGCCCTTTTCTGTCCTTTACGTAAGTAATCAAACTTTCGGGCTTACCTAGTGCGTTGCAAATAATTTTTACAATGTCTATATTTCTCTTTTCGTTGTGCCCGCCAACGTTATACACTTCACCTACTCTTCCGTCGTGAATAATCATATCTATCGCTTTACAATGGTCTTCAACGTATAACCAATCTCTCACGTTAAGCCCTTCTCCGTACACGGGAAGCGGCTTGTCGTTAAGGGCGTTTGCAATCATAAGCGGAATTAGTTTTTCCGGAAAATGGTAAGGTCCGTAATTATTAGAACATCTCGATATAGATACGGGAAGTCCGTACGTTCTGTGATAAGCCAAAACCAACAAATCCGCACCGGCTTTAGAACTGCTGTACGGGCTACTTGTATGTATAGGCGTTTCTTCTGTAAAGAAAAGGTCGGGTCTGTCTAACGGAAGGTCTCCGTATACTTCGTCCGTAGAAACTTGATGATATCTTTTTATCCCGAACTTTCGGCAAGCGTTCATAAGGTTTGCCGTTCCCATTATATTAGTTTCTAAAAATACGTCCGGATTTTCTATACTCCTGTCAACGTGGCTTTCTGCAGCAAAGTTTACTACCATGTCCGGCTTTTCTTCTAAAAAAAGTTTTTCAACTGCTTCTTTATCGCAAATGTCTGCTTTTACAAATCTAAAATTAGGATTATCCAAAACGCTTTTTAGCGTAGATAAATTCCCTGCATACGTAAGTTTATCCAAACAAACGATTCTATATTCCGGATGTTTTTTCATTTCGTAAAAAATAAAATTACTGCCGATAAACCCTGCTCCGCCTGTGACGATTATTGTCATAAACCTCTCCACCGTCTTTATATAATAATCAAAATTCAATATAATTTTATCATACTGTGCCTCGAATATCAAGCATTAATTTGGTGTTTAATGCCAAGTATTATAGTTGCATATTCGCAGACGTTTGGGAAATTAAAAAAACAAGGATTTTTTAATAAAGAACAAGAAGAAAACAAATAATTGTTAAATACACTTAAGGCGCTACTTTACGTAGCGCCTTTTTTTCGTTATAAAACGTTTTCAAAACTCACCTTAAACGTTTTTGGAATCTGTTCGGATAACTCTTTTAATACTTCTATTTTAGAAATTGCGTCATTCCACTCTTTATCTCTTACAAGCGTCACAGCTTCGGACAGCCACAAGTCTATCTCTTTAATATCGTTATGCGGAATGAATATATGAAGTACCTTCTTTTTATCTAACCAGTTTTTTTGAACTGCCAAAACGTCGTCTTTCACGGCTTGTTCCGAATCGACCTTTTCGTATAATTCGTCCAAAACTACATCAAACTCCGCAAACTGTTTTTCTACAAAGCGCGTTTCGTAAATAGAGCCCGCAATCAAAACAGCCAAGGCACATAACATAGAAACTAGCGATTTTACCATTTAATCTCCTCACCTAATTGCACGTTTATTATTTCGTATTTTTTATTTTTGCCCTTCAAATAGGCGCGACCGTTTCCGTCAACCGTTAAAACCTCTGTTTTTTTCACGTTGACTCCGTTTTCTTTTAATATACTCTCTAATCGACTTTTATCGATTTTTAAAACGGAAAGATTTTTATTTTCTATTTTGCCGTCGCTAATCAAAATTAAGGGCAAACCGTTTCTTTTATCCGTTCTTTGCGTGTTTTCTAAAGTAGAAAGTTTGCCGTTAGATTCAAATATAGCATAATCTACGTCGTCTAAAGAAAAATATCCCGCAGACCGCATAGACTCTATCAAATCATCTAATCCCATATTGTTTTTCTTTAACTCTTTTATATCAACTCCGTTTTTATTTATTACTATGCTCGGTTTTCCCGAAACGATAAGTTTAGCAACTCTTCCGCCTTGCTCTATAAAAGATAACAGTTGGTGCAAAACGAATAAAGCCAAAATAGCAACGATACCGTATATAAGCGGAATAGAAACGTCCGCCATAGGCACGCACGCTAAATCCGCTATGATAAGCGTAATTACAAATTCAAACGGCTGCATTTCGCCTATTTGTCTTTTCCCCATCAAGCGCATTACTATTATAAGGGTTATAAAAATAATAAGCGTTCTTATCAACGTCACTGCCATAATAACTATTATCTTAAAAACCCGAATTTTTATGCCTATCAATTTTCTTGACACTTGCATTCTGCAAATGCTATTATAAATAAAAAAAGAGTAGTAAAGGCGCGTAAAGTGTTGCGAAATGGGATGTCGTTCGCAAACGAAAGGTTTTTACCTGCGGTGCCTTTGCGCGTCCGCTATTTTTAATTGCGCACTTTTGCGCCCTTTTAATATCGGTCTCTCTTTTACGGGAGATTTTTTTATGAACAACTTTTTAGTTTCAGCATTCGATTTTTCAGGCATTTTTGCAAACGTACTGTACAACTGGTATTACTACGTTGCTTTTATCGTTGCACTATCCATTATAATTTTGTTTTTATTACTAAAAAAACCGCAAAGAAGAAACAACTTAAACGGCACTAAAAAAATAGTGTACGTTTCTCTTTTTTCTGCACTGGCAACCGTTTCTAATATTTTTGATATATCCGTAAGTGCAGAACTTCAAATTTCTCTCATTGCAACGGTCGGATTTATAAGCGGTTATTTGTTTGGCGGCGGTATAGGGTTTGCCGTTTGTTTTATAGGCGACCTTTTGGGGGCTTTGATAAATCCGCACGGAGTATACAACCCTGTAATCGGGTTGGGAACGGGGCTTTGGGGATTTGTTCCCGGTGTGATTTATTCTTTTTTTAAGGGAAACGACTACGTAAAACTTGCGCTTTCTTTTTTCATTTGCACGATATTTATAAGCGGAATAATAAACACCTTGGGGATTTATTTAATGTATGGAATGGGCAAACATACGTTTGTTTATTATTTGGGATTTATGCCGTTTAAACTAATAGGCGTTACGGTAAACGCAGCTATTTGCGTTCCTTTAGTTTCTATCTTACCGAGAGTTTTGCCTAAAAATACGTTTTACTTATCCAAATAACGCTTTGCACTTTGGATAACTTGTAATTAGTAAATTCTTAATGATAAAACCTTTTAGAACGGCTTAAAATTGTTGATTTGAAAATATGTTTTGTGCTAAAATTGCCTTGTAAAACCAAGTAGGACAAAAGATGAAAAAAAATTATTCAAATTTAACGTTTAAAAAGGGTATAAAAGACGGATTGCCGATAGGTTTAGGATACTTATCGGTTTCTTTTGCGTTCGGCGTTAAAGCAAGCGCTTTAGGAATACCTGTTTTAATAACGGCGCTGATTTCTATGACAAACCTTACCTCTGCAGGGCAACTTGCAGGACTTACAATAATTCACGCGGGCGGAACTTTTTTGGAAATAGCACTTACCCAACTTATTATCAATTCCAGATATTTTTTAATGAGTATTTCTCTTTCTCAAAAAGCAGACGCAAGTTTTTCTACCGGCGGAAGACTTTTGTGCTCCGCCTTTATCACCGACGAGATTTTTGCAATAGGCTCTTCTTATCCGCTAATAGGCAAAAAATATTTTTTAGGACTTTCCACGTTGCCGTACGTTGGTTGGACTTGCGGCACCGTGCTTGGCGCACTTATAAGCAACGCTTTGCCGCTAGAAATTCAGGCGGCGCTCGGAATAGCGCTTTACTCAATGTTTATCGCAATAATAATTCCACCATCCGTAAAATCAATAAGCATACTTTTTACCGTTTTACTAAGTGCCGGTATAAGCTGTACCTTTTATTACGTACCGCTTCTTAAACAAAACGTTTCTCAAGGGTTCAGCGTTATTATATGCGCAATCGTCGCTTCGGTAGTTGCCGCACTTTTATTTCCGATAAAATCTAACGATCAAGAAGAAAAGGAGGCTTGCTAAATGGACTATTTAAGAATGGTTTTTATGGTGCTTACAATGGCGGGCGTGACCTATCTTATAAGAACGATACCTATGTTGTTTATAAGAAAAAAAATAACTAATAACTTTATTTGCAGCCTTTTATATTATATCCCATACGCCGTTTTATCCGCGATGACTTTTCCTTATATATTTTATTCAACGAATAATTTTTGGACGGCGTTAATAGGAACCGTGGTTGCTCTAATTTCCGCAATGACCTTAAAAAAACTTATAATAGTTGCACTTTTAACTTGCCTTGCCGTTCTTATTGCGGGATTTATATTGTAAATAAAAGTTTTTTTAAATTAAAAGCAAAAAGGGTTGAGATTTTTCTCAACCCTTTGATTTTTTTGTTTTTATTATTCCGCTTTACTAAAACTGTCTTTACCTACTGCACATAAAGGACAAGCGTAGTCTTCCGGCAAATCGCTAAACTTTGTTCCTGCGGGAATTCCGTTATCAGGTTCACCCACCGCTTCGTCATATTCGTATCCGCATACGTCGCATACGTACTTACTCATTATCTTTTTCTCCTTTTTTAATAATTAAAATTCTTTTTTCCAAAGCCCATGAAGGTTGCAATAAGCGTAAACAGCAATCGGCTTTTCACCGCAAAGCGCAAAACTTACGGTAGGCTTATCGCCTGCGTTTAGAACCTTTCTTTGTCCGCCGCAATCAGTTAAAAGATAAACCCAGTTAATCTTATGCTCTTCCGTCATCGGGTGCTCTATAGAACCTACGTTTACGACCACTTTATCTCCGTTGGTTTCCACTTGGGGAACGTGCTTTTCTTTACTTGCATCGGTCACGCCGGCTTCTAACTTGTTCATTTTTTGTCCACAACAAAAAACGGGAACTCCGCTGTCTTCTATAAGTCCCACAACGTTTTTACAATGTTCACAAATATAAAATTTAGTTTCTCTCATATTTTTCTCCTTAATTATTTCACGCTTTATAGCGATTTTTTATTTACTTAATTCTTTTGCCAAATCGGCTATCTGCAACTCGTTTTCTTTAGATAAAGAAGAAGTTATTTTAACTTCCGTTTGCGCATAAATTAAATCTTTGCTTTTTTCAAGCATACCCTTCATTATTTTAGTAGCCATAGGCGCCCAACTTCCGTTTTCTATAAACGCAACCGTTCTCTTTTGATAATTGCGCTCCGTTAAATGATTTATAAACTCTCTCATAAACGGAAATATGTCCGCATTATACGTAGTCGTTGCAAAAACGATTTTATCGTATCTAAAAGCGTCTTCAACGGCTTCCGCCATATCGCATCTGGCAAGGTCGTTCACGGCAACTTTTACACCGTTTTTTTCTAATTCTTCCGCCAAAAGCAAAGCGGCTTTTTCCGTATTTCCGTAAACGGAAGTATAAGCAACCGTCACACCCGTTTCTTCAGGCGTATAAGAAGACCACTTATCGTATAAATCTAAATAATATCCCAAATCATCATTTAAAACGGGACCGTGCAAAGGACAAATTTTTTCTATATTTAATGCCGCCGCCTTTTTTAATAGGTTTTGAACCTGCAAACCGTATTTGCCTACTATACCGAAATAATAACGCCTTGCTTCGCACGCCCAGTTTTCTTCAATATCCAACGCACCGAACTTTCCAAACCCGTCCGCAGAGAATAAAACCTTATCCTTATTATCGTAAGAAACTATTACTTCGGGCCAATGCACCATAGGAGCAGCAATAAATGTTAACTCTCTTCCGCCTAAATCTAGCGTAGAGCCTTCTCCTACTACGATTTGCCTTTCTGCAAAATCCGTGCCGAAAAAGTTTTTCATCATAGTAAACGCCTTAGAAGAAGAAACTATCTTTGCAAGCGGATATTTTTCCGCAAATTCTTTTATAAGAGCAGAGTGGTCCGGTTCCATATGTTGAACCACCAAATAATCCGGAACTTTTCCTTGCAACTCGTTTTCTAAATTACTAAACCACTCTTTTTTACATTTTGCGTCTACCGTATCCATAACGGCTATTTTTTCGCCTATTACAAGATAAGAGTTATACGCCATTCCGTTAGGAACAACGTATTGCCCCTCGAACAAATCTAAATCTTTATCGTTTACGCCAATATACTTTATTCCGTCAGTTATAACCATCTTTATTTACTCCGTTCTAAATTCTTTTATATAATATCATATCAAAATAATTTTATCAAGAAAGAAAGTTCAATTTATCAAAATTAATCTCGGGCAGATTTAAGATTGACATTAAGGCGGCGCAGTGCTAAAATTCTACTTATGAAAAACGTATTGATTACAGGTGCAAACGGCGGAATGGGTAAAGCCGTTTGCCAACTACTTAGCAAAAACGGATACACCGTTTACGGAATAGACGTAAACCCTTGCGATAACTTTTACGGAAAAAAATTTTTCCAAGCCGATTTAAGCAACCTTGCGGCAATAGAAAACATTAAAGCGGAAATCGAAAAAGACTGCGATTCCCTTTATGCGGTTTTACACTTTGCGGGGATATACAGGCTAAATTCCCTCGTTGAAATGAGCGAAGAAGAATTTTTAGGCATTTTTCAGGCAAACTTGTTTTCCGTTTACAGAATAAACAAGGTTTTTAAGCCTATGCTAAAAAGCGGTTCTAGAATAGTAATCACCAGCAGTGAATTAGCACCGCTTGACCCGCTCCCGTTTACGGGAATTTACGGAATAACCAAGGCGGCGTTAGAAAAATACGCTTATTCTTTGCGTATGGAATTAAACCTTTTAGGCATAAAAGTTTCTGTAATTCGCCCCGGTGCGGTAAAAACGGGCTTGTTGAACGTTTCTACGGAGGCACTTTCTAAGTTCTGTCAAAACACCAAACTTTACGCTTGCAATGCGGCTAAATTTCGCCAAATCGTAGACAGTGTGGAAACAAAAAACGTTCCGCCGCAAAAAATAGCAAACGTATCCTTAAAAGCACTTTCTAAAAAACATCCTAAATTCGTTTATAACGTAAACAGAAATTTCCTTTTAAGATTATTGTCTTTTTTACCTGATAAACTTCAGGTAAAAATTATTTCTCTAATACTAAAAAACAAAAAGGCGTAAAAACGTATATGTACAATTTTTTTAGCAACGAACCCGCAATAAACGGAAAATACAAAATTTGCGGGCAAGATTTTAATCACTTAAAAAACGTTTTAAGGATTAAAATCGGAGAAGAAATTTTAGTAAGTTTTGCAGGCAAATCCGATCTTTGCGCCGTGGAAAGTTTGGATAAAGACTTTGCCTTGGTTTACGTTATAAAGGGCGACTATAAAAACTTTGAATTACCCGTTAAAATAACGCTTTTTCAAGGTCTTCCCAAAAGCGATAAAATGGAGTTTATCGTGCAAAAAGCAGTAGAACTGGGCGTTTGCGAAATAGTTCCCGTAGAAACTGCACGCTCTATCGTTAAACTAGACGCTAAAAAGGCGGAACAAAAAGCGGCTCGCTGGCAGGCGATTGCGGAAAGCGGCGCTAAACAGTGCAAAAGAAACATTGTTCCAAAAGTTTTTACACCCCTAACCTTTTCTGAAGCACTTGTAAAAGCCAACGAACTTGACCTTTTAATAGTTCCTTACGAAAACAAGGACGGAATGGCAGCCACCGTATCTGCTTTATCAGAAATTAAAACCGAATCCGGCATCGGCGTGTTTATAGGTCCGGAAGGCGGATTTGAACAGTCTGAAATAGATAAACTAGAAAATATAGGCGCAAAAACCGTATCTTTGGGCAGTAGAATTTTAAGAACGGAAACCGCTGCGATAGCAGCTCTTTCTATGATAATGATTCACGCCGAAATAAACTGTAAATAACTTAAAACCTTATAAAGAAAGCCTAAAAATCAGGGCTTTCTTTTTTTACCTAAAAACCATGTATATCCCACTCTACGGATTATCTTTTGCACTTTTTTTAAAATTAAATCCGGCAACAATGAAACAAAATCGCGTCAAGATGTTTCAAAATATTAAACAACGCCCCGATATTTGTCGATTTTTAGAAAAAATTTCTTTCCGTTATTGACATATACGCCGTTTATAAGTAAAATGTTAGTGTTATTTTAAATTTTTTTATAGGAGACCGTTATATGCCAAACGGCGCTAAAATTATAGACGGAGAACTTTTTAAGCACCTTGCTTTATCCGGTGCAAAAAACCTACAAGCAAACGTTGCCACGATAAACAATCTAAACGTATTTCCTATACCGGACGGCGACACGGGCGACAATATGTTTTTAACCCTAAACGGCGGTGCGGAAAGAATAAAAAATTTCAATTCCCCCTCTATAGGCGATTTAGCCACCGCTTTTGCCGACGGAACGTTGCTTAATGCACGCGGAAATTCCGGCGTTATACTTTCTCAATTGTTTTTCGGACTTGCGGTAGGACTTAAAAACATAAAAGAAGCAACAGTTTTGCAATTCGCTTCCGCTATGAAACAAGGAGTATCCCGTGCGTACGGTGCGGTTGCAGAACCCGTTGAAGGCACAATGCTTACCGTTGCAAGAGAAGCGATTGAATATGCTTTGCCAAAAACAAATCAAGACACCGAATGTAAAGAGTTTTTTGAAACTGTGCTTTCGGAAATGAAAAGGTCATTAGAAAGAACCCCTGACCTTTTACCCGTTTTAAAAGAATCCGGAGTTATAGATAGCGGCGGCGCAGGTTTAGTAAGCATAACCGAAGGCTTTATAAAAGCATTTGAAGAGGACGCTTTTTTTGAGGTTGGCGCAACCGAAAACCCGCAAGCGGCAAAAACGCTTGATTTTTCTAAATTTAACGAAAACAGCGTTATGGAATTCGGATATTGCACGGAAATGTTGCTTCAACTTATGCGTGCAAAAACGGACGTTGATGCTTTTGACGTAAGCGAACTGATAACCTTTTTAAGCACGATAGGCGATTCTATCGTGGCGGTAAAAGTGGGAACGGTGGTGAAATTGCACGTTCACACAATGACGCCGTATAAGGTTATGGAATATTGCCAAAAATTCGGTGAATTCTTAACCGTAAAAATAGAAAATATGACGCTTCAACACAACGAAAGCGATCTTGCAAAAGAAAAATCTTCTTTAAGCGAAATAAACGCAAAAGTTAAAAGAGCAAGAAAAGACTATGCCGTAGTCACCGTGGCAAACGGCAAAGGCATAGTAGATATGTTTAAAGAGTTGGGTGCAGACTACGTTGTAAGCGGCGGGCAAACGGATAACCCTTCAGCAAGCGACTTTATACGTGCGTTTGACGAAGTGAATGCGGACGTTATTTTTGTTTTGCCCAACAACTCTAATATTATTCTTGCGGCTAACCAAGCGGCTGAAATGTATAAAAAATCGGTAGTGCGCATAATTCCCAGCAAATCTATCGGAGAAGGCTACTCCGCCCTATCCACTTTAGACGTAGAATCGGGAGACACCGAAGAAATAGTTAAATCGGCAATTCAAGATATGTCAGGCGTTTCCACCGGTATGGTAAGCCACGCTATAAGAACCACCGTTTGCAACGGCGTAAGCGTAAACGAAGGGGATTTTATGGGCTTTTCTAATAAAGAAATGATAGTCTCTACCCCAAGTAAAATGGAAACCGCTTACGTTTTAACAAAAAAACTCGGTGAAAACAAATCTTTCGTAATAGCAATCTACGGCAAAGGCGTTTCTAAAAAAGAAAAAGCGGATTTTGCAGAATTTGTCGCTAAAGAATTACCAAACGTAGAGTTTTACGAAATAGACGGAGAACAAGAAGTTTATGATTTTATTATGATTGCGGAATGATTTTTTGTAATCGTAAAAATATAAGGAGAAAATATATGAGAAAATTTGCAATCGTCACGGATACGGCTTGCGACTTAGAAAAGCCGTTTAGAGACAAGTACGACATTAAAGTACTTCCTATGCACTTAATCATTGAAGGAAAAGACGTTTTAGCCGACCTTGAATGGGCACCATATACCGCTCACGAATATTACAATATGCTTAGAAACGGTGCTAAAATCACTACTGCGCAAGTAAGCAACGTCGATTATAAAAACACTTTTATTTCTTTGGTAAAAGACGGATACGATGTTTTGTATCTCGCTTGCTCCTCGGGGCTTTCCGCCGGCGTTAAGGCAAGTTTAGTTGTTAAGGACGAAGTGTTAAAAGAATATCCGGAAGCAAAAATCTATTGCATAGACTCTTTAAGGTCTTGTTCCGCTTTGGGGATTTTGATTTTGACCGCATGCGAAATGAGAGAAGAAGGAAAAACCATAGACGAAGTTGCTGAATGGGTAGAAAAAAACAAACTCACCGCAAATTTAGATGCTACCGTGGATAAACTCATTTATCTTCGCCGTGCAGGAAGAGTAAGCGCCGCAAGCAGTTTCTTCGGCGGATTGTTAAATATCAAACCCATTATTATAGAAGACGGTTTGGGACATAATTTCGCTTTTGAAAAGATTAAAGGAAGAAAGCAATCTTTGCAACGCATTGCGGACAGATTTGCCGAAAGATTTACAGACGTCCCCTATCAAAAGATTTTTATCAACCACGGAGACTGTTTAGAAGACGCCGAAATTTTAAAAGAAATGATTTTAGAAAAACTAGGTGACAAAAAAATCGATATTCATATTGCATATGTTGGGCCTATCATCGGCACAAGTTCCGGTCCCGGAATGATATGCGTAAACTATTTTGGAAAAGAAGAAAACATAAACGGATAATTACAACATGACAAAAAAACAAAGAAAATTTAAAATACCAAGCACGTTTCACCCCTTTTATACTATGTTTAAACCTATTATGAGAATGATTTTCCATAAACCGGAAATCATAAACCTTGCGGGCGAAATTCCCGAAAAGGCAATCGTAATAGCAAACCACTCTAATAAAAGCGGTCCGCCTGCACTAGATTTATATTACCCGCAACGTACCATTAAATGGGGAACACACCAAATGTTTGGCAACTTTAAGTCTAGAAGAGATTATTTAAGGGATATCCTTTACATTAAAAAATGCGGAGCATCTCCTAAAAAAGCCGCTTTTATAAGCCCTATTCTTGCACTTCTTAATCCCACTATTTATAAGGGAATGGAAATGTGTTTGCCAACCTATCAAGATGCGCGCCTTATGCAAACGTTAAAAAACAGTTGTACCGTTTTAGATGCGGGAATATCAGTTATGATTTTTCCCGAAAATTCTAACGAAGGCTATAAAGACGTAATTACGGAATTGTTCCCCGGCTTTGTAATGCTTGCGGAAAAATATTATCGCACCACCGGAGAAGACGTGCCCGTTATTACCGCTTATTACTGCATAAGAAAAAAAATTTTGATAATAGACAAACCCACTTATATACAAGACTACGTTAAACAAGGTCTAGATAAATACCAAATAGCGGATAAGTACCGTGAAAGAATGAACCAACTCTACTACGAATACGTAGAGAACAAACCGGATAAAAAATCCAAAAAGAAACAAAAAAACAAATAACTTTTACTTAAAAAGGTTGCAGGGCAAAACGCCGCTGCAACCTTTTTTCTTTTGTAAATTTAATTATTATCTATTCATGTATTAGTGGCTTTAACTCCGCACCGTTTTTCTTAAAAAATCTCATTGCAAATAAAATAAGTACAATTCCTATAATAGGGAAAAACGAACTAAAAACCATTCCCGCTTTAAGCCCTATTTGCTCTGCACTAAGCCCAAGCATCAAGCCCAGTTCTTGTGCAAATCCGCTTGCCGCAACACCGTCTGCAACAGCACCCATCAACTGCGGTGCAAGCGCCGCACCGGAATCTCCGCCGCTAGCCATAAGTGCATAAGCCGCAACGCCTACGCCGGAAACGTTTTCTTCCATCATTATCAGCGTTCCGGGCCATAACATAGATACAAAAATTCCTGTAAAAGCACAGAAAATCAATCCCACAATGTTATTAGACGTAAAGCCGACTATCAAATAACAAGCCGCTGCGCCTATCATTCCTATAAGCAACGTTTTTTTAACGTTTTTTCCAAACTTTGCATAACATATTCTTCCCGCACCCAAAAGTATGGCAAAAAGCGCAATTCCCAAAATATCGCCAAGCGTTTTATCTATGCCAAGCGCCGTTTCTACATAGCTAGAAATCCAACTGGTCATTGTGTTCTCCGCACACGCACCTAAAAATACGCTAAAAAAGCAAATAGCAAGTGCAATTATTTTCTTTTTAGAAGATGCGGAACGCTTTGTAGTTTTTTCTTCTTCATCATTCATTTCGGGTATGGGTGAAAACGCAAATAACAAGGCGGAAGCTACGGGTAGCACCGCAAAAAACAATGTTAAATACATCCACTTAGTGTTGTCGAAAACATTTAAAAACACGCTTGTGAGTATTACCACAAAAAACACGCCGAAAGCATATAAAGAGTGTAAAAAACTCATATCCTTTTGTGGGTTTTCGGAAGGAATTGCGGCAATCACGGGGCTTAATAACACTTCAGACAGCCCCGAAGCGATAGAAAAAACCACCGTTGATAACAACATAAAAATAAAGGCGTTATCCGGAAAAAGATTAGGCAAAACTGCAAACATAAAAAGCCCCAAAGAAGTGATTAGCGGCATAATCTTTATTATTTTTTTTACGTTAAAGCGTTTAGAAAAAAACGCAAAAATCAAATCTACGCTCAGTTGAGTAAAAAAGTTTGCCAAAACAAGCGTTCCTAAAAGCGTATAGGATATTCCGTAAATATCCCTAAAAGTCATAAACAAAAGCGGTGGCAAACTAAAAACGGAAGACATTGTAAAATACGCCGAATAACAGGCGACTTTAGTTCTCTTATAATTTGGTTCTTTCATAAACTTTCCCTAAGTAAAATATCTTTTCCCTACGTTATATTATAATAACAATTCGGTAATTTTTGTGCTTTTTTGTTTTACCCGATGAAAAAATCAAACGCCAACATCACGCAAAAACCTATAAGCAAGGCAAAGGTAGAAGTCCTTTCGTTGCCGTTAGAATGGGTTTCGGGTATCATTTCGTCGCTTATAACGTAAAGCATTGTTCCGCCGGCAAAAGCGAGCGCAAACGGCATTATAATTGTGGAAATACTAACAAAGCAATACCCTAAAAACGTCCCTATAACCTCTATAAGCCCGGTTGATAACGCTATAAAAAACGCACGCCTTTTGGTCATTCCCGTTGCAATCATCGGCGCTATAATAACCATTCCTTCCGGAATGTTTTGCAACGCAATGCTTCCGGCAACGGTTAAAACGTGCGCGGTATTTCCCGTTCCAAAGCTTATTCCTGCGGCTAGCCCTTCGGGTAGATTGTGTATAGCTATCGCTATCACAAATAAAAGAACCTTGTTTTTTCTGTTTGTTCTCTCTGCATGATTTTCTATATCTACACCGTCTATCCTATGTAAGTGAGAAACGGCTTTATCTATATAAAAAAGCGTAAGCGCACCTATCATAATACCGCCAACAGTCACTAAAATTCCCCAGTTTCCATAATACCCCAAGGCTGGCATTATAAGACCCGTTATAGACGCCGCAAGCATTACGCCCGCCGCAAAGGATAAAACCGTATCGCTAAACTTATGCGAAGGATTTTTAAATAAAAATCCTATCAACGCCCCAATCAGCGTAGCCCCGCCAACGCCCAAAGCCGTCATTAAAACCAAAAGCATTTTTTCTCTCCGTCAATAAACGATTTTTAATCGCCACTCTCATCAAAAAGTATTAAATCAATCATAATAAGTATTTTATCATATATCAAAATATAATCAAACTTTTTTGTACACCTAAAATAATTTTTTTATAAAAAACAATTCAAGACTTATTACACATTTAGTCAATAAAACTAAAACGCAACCAAAAGGTTGCGTTTTATAGACTTAATCAGTTAGACCCTTTCTTAACAAAAAAAACTACCGTTTTACGATGACTTTTTGTTGTTGTTATCAGTTGTTTTTAATCAATTATTCTTGAAATAACGGTGTTGATAAATATCTGTCTCCGCTATCGGGCAAAATAACAACGATGTTTTTGCCAAAATTTTCTTTTCTTTTTGCAAGGCTTATCGCTGCAAAAAGCGCCGCACCTGCGGATATACCTGTTAAAATACCTTCCATTTTACCTATAAGTTTGCCCGTTGCAAAAGCGTCTTCGTTAGACACGGTAATTATTTCGTCTATAACGGAAAGGTCGGTTGTTTCGGGAACGAATCCCGCACCTATACCCTGAATTTTATGTGCCCCCGCAACGCCCTTAGAAAGCACCGGAGAAGATTCGGGTTCTACTGCAACTATCTTAACGTTTGAATTTTTTTCTTTTAAGTATTTACCTGTTCCCGAAATAGTGCCGCCCGTACCAACGCCCGCTACAACTATATCTACAGTTCCGTCGGTATCGTTCCAAATTTCCGGACCGGTAGTATCGTAATGCGCTTTGGGATTTGCAGGATTAACAAATTGCCCCATAACAACTCCGCCCGTTTCGATAGCCAAAGCATCGGCTTTTTCTATAGCACCTTTCATTCCTTTTGCGCCTTCCGTAAGCACTATTTCCGCCCCGTAAGCTTTTATCAGCTGACGGCGCTCTACAGACATTGTTTCCGGCATAACAATAATAACCTTATATCCCTTTGCCGTGCCAACGGAAGCAATGCCTATCCCTGTATTTCCGGAAGTTGGCTCTATAATAGTAGAACCGCTTTTCAGCTTGCCGCTTTTTTCCGCATCTTCTATCATAGCCTTTGCAATTCTGTCTTTTACAGAACCCGTAGGATTAAAATATTCTACCTTTGCCAAAATATTTGCATTTAAGTTTAAGTTTTTTTCTACGTGAGCAAGTTCTAATATAGGAGTGTTCCCTATAAGTTCATCTGCCGATTTATAAATTTTAGACATATAACAATCACCTCTTTATTACTTTTAATTCTTTTTAATGCGTTTGTCAAGTTTTTTAGCAAAATACGTACCCAAACTTTGTATTACCTGCACTAAAACGACCAAAAGAACGACTGCCGATATTAAAATTATCGTTTTATATCTGTAATAGCCGTAGTTAATCGCTATTTTCCCCAGTCCGCCGCCGCCAAGCGTTCCGCTCATTGCGGTATAGCCTAGTATAGTCGTAAGTGCTATGGTAAAGTTTGATATCAGCGATGGCAAACATTCCGGAAGCATTACCTTAAAAACAATTTGAAACGGCGTTGCTCCCATACTTTTCGCCATATCTATCACACCTTGATTTACTTCTCTCAAACTGCTTTCCGTAAGCCTTGCAACAAACGGGAAAGCCGCTATAACAAGCGGAACGATAGACGCAACAGTCCCCACGCTTGTGCCAACTATAAAACGTGTAATCGGTATCACAACGATTATAAGTATCAAAAAAGGCACGGAACGCAAAACGTTTATTATAAAATTTATAACGGAAATAATCCATTTAGGAATAGGCTTTACGCCGTTTTTATCGCCCGCTACAAGCAGTATACCTAGCGGAACGCCTATAATTATCGCAAACGCCGTGGCAAGTATAGTCACGTATACGGTTTCCCACGTTGCAAATAAAAATTCACTTTTTATAATTTCCCATGCTTCTGCAAAAGCACTGCTTCCTACGTTATTCATTTACTTTAATCTCCTCGCAAAATACTTTTGCCGTATCGTTCAAATACCCTATTGCAAGTTCTGCTGCCGCTCTGTCTCCTATTATGCCGAGAATCATAGTTCCGTAAGCCTTGCCATCTATACTTTTTGTTTGGGCATAAATAATATTTGCTTCTACGCCCGTGTCCTTCGCCATACCGGAAATAACCGGCTTATCCGCCACTTCCGCACCGTTAAACACTATCCTCAGTAGGGTTTGTCCGTTTGCTGCCGCTAATAAAGACGTATCTTCCAACTCCGGAAACACCAACTTTTTGGCAATCTTGCTTTTTGGGGAAGAAAACACGTTCTCAACCGTTCCGCTCTCCGCAACGCTGCCGTTTTCTAATATAGTCACCTTATTACATATCTCTTCTACCACGCTCATTTGATGAGTTATTATTATAACGGTGATGCCCGATTCTTTGTTTATCTTTTTTATAAGCGAAAGTATGCTTTTAGTAGTCGAAGGGTCCAACGCACTGGTAGCCTCGTCGCAAATTAAAACGTCGGGGTCGCAAGCAAGTGCTCTGGCTATTGCAACTCTTTGGCATTGCCCGCCTGATAATTGAGAAGGATATGCGTTTGCTTTATCTTCTATTCCAACCGTTTTAAGTAGGCTTAGCGCACGCTCCTTTGCCGCTTCTCCTTTTATGCCACCAAGTTCCAAAGCGAACGTCACGTTTTTTAAACAGGTTTTTTGCATTAAAAGGTTATACCCTTGAAATATCATTGCTATCTTTTTACGCTTTTCTCTCAATTCTTTGGCACTTAAATTTTTTAAGTTTACGCCGTCGAATAAAATCTCGCCCTCATAAGAATTTTCAAGCAAGTTCAGACATCTCACAAGCGTGCTTTTTCCCGCGCCGCTCGTACCTATAATTCCATAAATATCGCCGTTTTCTACCGTAAAGTTTACGTCTTTTAGGGCTTCAACCTTTTCTTCCGCACCAAAAAACGTTTTTGTCAGATGAGATACTTTTATCATTGTTTTGCCAACCTTTTAGTTTATTTAGAAAGTAGATTAAGATTGCTTTGCTTGCCGCCGTATAACCCCATCGGTTCAACGTGAATGGTAGCAACCGAAACTATGTTAGTGCCTTTATTAAGGTTAAAATCTTCTAGATAAGGCAAGTGCTGAAAATAATTTGCGTCAACTTCTCCGTCGTTAACTACCGTGTTGGGTTGTATATAGTCGTTAAACTCTACAATCTGCAAAACAACGTTCCTTTGTGCCAAAATGTTTTTTGCAATTTGTAAAATCTCTGCGTGCGGAGCGGGCGAAGCCGCCACTTTAATGATTACGCCGCTTAGCGCGGAATAGTCTACCGTTTGGTCAAATCCGTCCGTAGGATTGTCTACCGTACTCACAACCGCACCCGCATACTCTTGTGCTATGTAATCTTTTACCGTTTGACTTTGCAAAGCGGCTTTTAACGCTTTAATTTTATCGGTATTTTCGTTGCCGGATTTCACGGCCAAAATATTGCCGTATTTAGAATAAGAACCCTCTATCAAAAGCGAATCGGAAACAGGATTAAGCCCTGCGTCTATCGCATAATTAGAGTTTATCACCGCATAGTCAACGTCTTTTAGTATGCTGGGCAAACTTGCCGCCTCAACTTCTTTAAACTTAATGTTTAGCGGGTTTTCTTCTATATCTCTTACCGTTGCGGAAATTCCCGCTCCTTCTTTAAGTTTAATGTATCCGTTTGCTTCTAAAAGCAAAAGCGCACGCGCTTCGTTAGTAGTGTCGTTAGGCACGGCTATGCTTATTCCACTGTCCCCGCAAGCGGTAAAAGATAACGCCGCAACCAAAGATAATATCAACGTAATTATTATAGTAAAAATCTTTTTCATTTTATTTTTCTCCTTAATTTTTTAATCTGAATTTTTAGTGCCTTTTTTAATAGTCCGTTAATTTTTAGCGCCCCTTAGGACGCATTCGTCTATATAACATATTGATTACCTCCAAAAACAAAAAAGCAGCAAGCCTTTTAAGACTCACTGCCTCGATTTTAATTATCGCTCAAGGTTAGTTGTTGCTTATAGGCTCTTTGCGTAGCAAAAGATTGCGCATGGTCATTTCCATACACATCATCATTCCGAACGTAGCCTTTTTATTTACAACAAACGAATGCATAACACACTCTCTCCTTTTCTTTATGCACGCAGTATAGCACCGCGCGGTTTTTGTTGTCAATAATTTTTAATCAATTTTTTTAAAAAATTTTTTGAATATATCTCAACGTAAAATAAAAACAACCCGCAAAGGTCGTTTTTATCTCTTATTTCTATTTTGCTTTTTTTACCATATACGCTAGACACACTAGTTCGGAACAAACAAGCACTATATCCGTGATAACACAATTTATAACTGCTTTTACCGCAACACTCTTAGTCTCTTTTAATAAGCTTCCCGTAAGTTCGTTCTTAGATAAAGTGTTTAGCATGTCGATATTGTCTATCATATTTGCAGTACTTACGTATATACAATAAATAATAGCAACGGCTAAAAGCACAAGCAAAACTATTACGGCAAGATTTTTGTTTTTCTTTTTCATTCTATTCCTCCAAAAATTGATAGATTTAATATACAATATTTCAAATACCCTGTCAATAACAGTTTTTATATTTTTGTATATAACAAAATAAAAACAGAATTTTAATTCTTGCAAATTTTACCCGATAAAAAAGAAAAAACAACCTAAAAACAGTTGACATTATTTAATTAAAAACTTATAATAGTAAAGCAATTTAGATATTGCCCCTTAGCTCAGTCGGTAGAGCATTCGGCTGTTAACCGAAGTGTCGTCAGTTCGAGTCTGTCAGGGGCAGCCA
>CAYVPW010000017.1:0-25636 GCA_964453915.1 uncultured Christensenella sp.
TCTCATACATATCCATTTTGCGAGCAACACTTGTAGGGTCGGAGAATGTTTCCAACTATATATAGTTTTAACGAAAATAAACGCGGCACTTTTTTTGTATAAATAACAGAAATAAAGCACACACTGTCTAAAACTTAAAAAAAGGGGGATATAAAAATGAGCGTTTGCAGAAGTTGCGGCAAAAATATTACGCAAGGGAATCTTTTAGAGTGCAAAAATTGCGGTGCTACCGTTTGTACTGAATGTGCAAACAAAAACCAAAAAATTTGCCCGTATTGTTATTCGGACCTAGAATATATAGGCTAAAACAAAAACCGCCGATAGAGAAACAACTTTAATCGTCAATTCTCATATCAGCGGTTTTTTTATTATTCATCTTTTAAAAATCTTTTTTTCATTCTATCAAAGAGTTTTTTTTCTAACTCACCTAACCCTTTTATCGCCATCTTTTCGGCACGCTTTATTCCTTTATCGTAAAAATCGTTAGCAAGTTCTTTTTCTTTTTTTACGTAAAGCAAGTAAGCAAGCTTTATCCTTAAATTTTCCGCAGTGTTTGCCGAATTAAGGTATTTATCCAATTCGTACATAAGGTTATCTGCAAGGTCTTCGTTAAAATCAAAAGTGCAGGCGTTATAAAGCGCATCTAACTTTACCTGAATAGCCATACCTTGCGGCATATCGTCTATCAATCCGTAAAGCCTGTCCGAAACTTTTTTTGCGTTTTCATAGTCTTCTTTATCTAAATAATAAGCGTACCTTGCACTTAACAAAGCGTAAAAATTAACGTCGTCTTCCGGAAGTTGCGGAACGTCGAATAAATATTTTTCGTTAGTTAAAGAAGGTGTTTTTCCTTGATACAACTCTCCTTGAAAAGAAAGAACCGAACAAGCAACTTTTAACGAATCCGTTTTTTTGTTTATTCCGCAAACCACCGCGCCGTCGTTTTTTACACCACCGTTTTCGGCAGGCAACGCAACGCCAAGCAAGAAATAAGCTGACACGGGCAAACTCATACATAAAACAGCATACAAGGCAACGGGAACGTATCCGCCAACAAAAATAAACCCAACGGATATTACGGTTAAAATAAGCGAAGCGTAAATTCCGCCTAAAGAAACAGCCCTAAATCTTTTCTCCGAATTTTCGGGACTTGTAGGAATGCTTTCCGTGTAGCCCGCTTCTTCGCCCAGTTTGCAAAAATCAAAATAAAAACGCCCGTTCTTTTTTGTCCACTTAAAAAACCAAACTATCACCGTGGTGATATAAAACCCGTTCTTTTTTGCGGCTATAATGTGCCCCCACTCGTGAACAACCGTATTTATAAAGCCAAAAATAATCGCCCCTATCACGTAATACAAAACCATTAATAACACGTTTTGTTTTCCGTAATTTGCGTTGCAAAGATAAACCGCCAAAAACACCAACCCCAAAGTGGCTATAAACGTTATAGCGGTGTTTATTATACTCGTTCTTCTTTTCATAATTTCTCCAGTCGTTTTATTAAATATCCCTCTAGGTTGTCTTTTTCAGAAACCGTTAAAGAGCTTATATCCGCTTTTTCCATAATTTTTTCAAACAAAATCGCACCGCCCAAAATCACCTGACCGCGCCCTTTTTGCAAGCACAAAATTGCGTTTCTTTCTTCTATACTTTTGTTTTTTAAAATTTTAACCACTCTTTTTACGGCGTTTAACTCTAATTCGTATCCGTCCACTTTTTTTGACGAATACTCTTTTAAATCTTGTGCTATCGCACAAACGGAAGTTGCCGTTCCGCCTATCGCATAAAACTTACCGCTTGGAATTTTGCCGTATTCAACAAGCCTTCCGCTTAGGTAGTTGCAAATTTTTGCTTCGTCTTGACCGCAAACGTTATTTATGCTGACGCACCCCACGTTTAAGCTTTTGGAATATATCAACTTTCCATCGTTTTTTACGATTATTTCGGAACTTGCGCCGCCTATATCGATTACGCCGCCGTCTTTTCCGCCGCTTGCGCCCGCAAACCCCAGTTCCGCTTCATCTTCACCGGATACAACGCAAACTTTTAGACCGCAGAGGTTATAAACTGCATCTAAAAAAACGGCTTTATTACAAGCCTTTCTAAGCGCTGCCGTCCCAAAGGCAAACACTTTGGTTGCGCCTAGGCTTACCGCACGGTTATAATAAAAAGAAACGGCCAAAGCGGTACGTTCGATTGCTTGCGCACAAAGCATCGAATCTTCGCCTTGACCTTCTGCAAGTTTTGTTATTGTACATTCTTTTGATAAGGTGCTTACCCCGTCCGACAACATAAGCCTTACGGAATTAGACCCCACGTCTATTACAGCATATAATGTTTTTGCCATACCGTTTATTTTGCCCTAATATCATCGGGAAAATAGTACCCCATTTCCCCGCTTCATCTTCACCGGATACAACGCAAACTTTTAGACCGCAGAGGTTATAAACTGCATCTAAAAAAACGGCTTTATTACAAGCCTTTCTAAGCGCTGCCGTCCCAAAGGCAAACACTTTGGTTGCGCCTAGGCTTACCGCACGGTTATAATAAAAAGAAACGGCCAAAGCGGTACGTTCGATTGCTTGCGCACAAAGCATCGAATCTTCGCCTTGACCTTCTGCAAGTTTTGTTATTGTACATTCTTTTGATAAGGTGCTTACCCCGTCCGACAACATAAGCCTTACGGAATTAGACCCCACGTCTATTACAGCATATAATGTTTTTGCCATACCGTTTATTTTGCCCTAATATCATCGGGAAAATAGTACCCCATTTCCCTTGCTTCTTGAACTATATACCAGTAAGAGTTAACCGCTTCTAACTTTGCTTTTTCTTCATCAGTCATTCTGCTGTACTCTTGGTATTTTGCAATTAACTCTTCTTCTCTTTTCTTTTGCCCGCTAATTGCAATAAGTTGATAAACCAACACAGACACAAGAATAAACATTAAAAGCACCGCACCCACGGTGGTTGCGACAACTATTCTTTTAAACTTGTCCTCGGTCATCTTTCGTTTTCCTTTTCTTAAGACTTTTTATACACTTATTGTATATCATCTTTGCAAATTTTGCAAGTATTATATTAAAACTTTTAACGTAAAGGATAATCCCTGCAAAAACGCCTGTAAGCATATACGCCCTTAAAGACGGAAAACCCGAATAAAAAGAAAAAAAAGCATAAAAAACGCACAACAGCGCAAAAAACAAAACGTCTGCAAAAGCGCATATTATCTGACGCTTAACTTTGCGTTTTAAGGCTATTATCGGCGAATAAAATACACCCATAACCGCGCCGAAAGCAATGCAGGCGATAAAAACGTAAAATTGATTTGCCGAAACAAACATTACTTAAAAATTCTTTTTATAAGCGGGGCTTTTTTATAATTATATCTTATTTCGCAAAAATCCCCTTCCGCACTTAAATTACCGCTAGCCTTGTTAAACGCCGTAATTTTTATATTATCACCCGTTATTTGAACTTTATTGCCGTTTACGGTAAGTTTTAAACTTTGTTCGGAAAAACCGTCAACTGTTTCCACACAGGTCATAGAAAGGCGTTTTCTTCCTTCTAGAGAAAGTTGATCTGTTTGCGCTTGCGTTTGTTGCATACTTTTTCTCCGTTATTTTATTTCTTTATACACTATGCGATTAAAAATAACTTTATTACGGCTTAAAAAAATAAAAGGCGAAATTTTTCGCCTTTTATTTATCCGTATCTCTTTTTATATTTACTCAAAATTTTCAATCGGGCAATTTCATATCGCCGAATTTTATCCAGCCTTTCTTTCTCATAAATTCTGAAATAGCCAAGTTTAACACTGCAGGCAAAACTATCATTAACAGAATTATCCCTACTATGCCAAGCGCACCGCTAGTATAATTAAACAAATCAAAAACACCTACAAGTCCGCTCGTTCCCATTCCACCGCCGGAAGCCCCACATCTTAAACCGAACACGCAGGTAGAAAGCGGTCCTAAAACAGCACTAGAAATAATCATAGGCAACATTATTACGGGTTTTTTCATAATGTTGGGAATTTGCAACATACTTGTTCCTAGTCCTTGCGCAATAAGTCCTCCCAACTTGTTTTCTCTGTAAGAAGCAACCGCAAAACCAACCATATGGCAAGCACAACCAACCGTTGCCGCACCGCCTGCTAAAAGCATTGCGTCGTACACGTCTACGGAAATAGTACCCTCTCCGTACCCCTTTATCACCGAACTTGCAACAGCAACCCATATCGCTGCAGAAGAAGTGGGCATTGTTAAAACTATTCCCATTATCACGGAAACTATTATTCCCATAAAAAACGGCGTCGCCTTAGTTGCCAACGCTATTAAAACACCTAGTTGGTCTACAAGCCAAATAAACGGCGCAGCTAAAAACAAACCCAAAAAGGATATCACAAGTGTTCCCATAGGTATTAAAATAATATCTAATTTAGTTTTTCCCGCATAGAGTTCCACAAGTTCCACGACAAGCATCGTCACCACGTATGCCCCTATCGGATTTCCGGGAGTCCCCAAAGACAATGCCGTAAACGCACTTTCTACTTTAGGAAACATTCCGCCCAAAAAAGAGCCGAACAAAAGTTTATCCGCAAAAGCACCTATCGTTCCGGCAACAGCCGCAGAAAAAACCAACAACTTGTTTTTTCCAAGCGCATGCGCTATGCCAACGCCTATTCCAGCACCCATAAGCGTTTTTGCTATATTAGAAATAAATTTAAGGGTATTGCCAACGTAATTATCACCTATCCAACCGGCAATCATTCCTAAAATCGTTCCCGCAATAAGCGTCACGAAAAGTCCTTGTGCCATTCCGGAAAAAGCGGTAATAAAATAACGCTTAGGCAAAGCCTTTAAATAAGACTTGAATTTGTTTTGATTTTCTAAAACAGTCTCTTCCATCAGTCTATCTCCGTAAGTTTATTTTCTACTTGATCGCAACTTGTCAAGTAATATTTAATTCCGTTTTTTACAACCAACTTGTCCGCTCTTACGTTTTTACCGTGCAAGTGCCCGTATACTACCGTGTTTACCTTGTATTCTTCAAACAGGTCGGTAAAAGCCGAATTTTCACGCTTTACGTTAAACGGCGGAAAATGTATCAATGCGATGAGTTTATCCCCTTCTTGCCTGAGTTTTTGCGCGGATTTAAGTGACAGAGTAAGTCTTTCCGTTTCTCTGCTATATATTTTTTTATCTTCTAAAGAAAAATCGGGAGCACCCGGCACCGCCCAAAGGCGAGAACCGCAAATAATCGTGTTATCAAACTTTATGCAATCGTTTTGCAAGGCAAAGCAATTTTGCGGCAAAGCATCTCTCACCTTAGTAATTCCGCTCCACCAGTAATCGTGGTTGCCTTTTATAAAAATTTTTTTCCCTTTTAACTCTTTGAAATATTCTAAATCCGATTTAGCGTCTTCTAAATTCATAGCCCAAGAAATATCTCCGCCTATCAACACAAGGTCCTCTTCTTTCACCTTAGAAATCCAATCTTCTTTTATTTTATCCAAATAGTTAACCCAATTACCCCCGAAAACGTCCATCGGTTTATCGGTATTAGTGGATATATGCAAATCGCTTATGGCATAAATTTTCATAACACAATAATAGCACAATCACGGTCATTAAACAAGCAAAAACCTGCAAAGGCAACAAAAAAGTGCGGAGATTTTCCGCACCTTTTTATTTTTGTTTTTTTATTCCGGATACATCGGTAATTCAAAAAATCCCGCGCAAACTTCCTGTGTATATTCCTGACACGGCGGAATAGCTGCGTACCCGTAAGACGGCAACAAAAGTTCTACTTCCATAACTATTTTCAAAATTATAGAAACACACCCGTCTATAGTAAATTCTCCTTCTCCCGTATAGTTGCCAAGCGTAGACACAAAAGATACGACCGCTTCTACCCCGTACGGAATAATCGATGCGGACGGAACGTTTAATATCACGTCTTTACTGACGGTAATAGTAGACGTTGCCACGCCCTCCGTTCCGTTGGCATCGGTATACGCCACCGACACGGGAATACTAACGTCTGCCTTCACTCTGGCGCTATTGGGCCGTTCACTAAGCGGTTCAATCAATAAATTGCTTATAGTCCCCTTACTAGTGGTGCTTCTTGCGCTAATAAACGTTAAAGGATATGTAGGCGTTGCAGGTGTAAAACCGCTAAGCGGAAGAACTATATCGTTTATTTGGCTTTGTTGCATGCACGCATCGAAAACTTTTTTTGCCTGCAAACAAACTTTTTCACACAAACCGTTAAGCGGGTTTCCGTTTATAGGTCCCGGACATTTATCCGACTGAAAATTGCAGAAAAATGACATTCTTTTCCTCCTTTTTGCTTTCTATATTATGTATATGAATTTAGAAAGCCCAAATGCCACCCTGCTTTTATATCGACAACTGAAAAAACAAGTTTTTCTACTTTTTAAGCAAAAATCGCCATCAAAAGAGTTCCCACGGTAATAAGCGACAACCCGAACCAAGATTTTGCCGACAATTTTTCCTTAAATACCACTAAAGAAAACAAAACCGTGATTAAAATACTCATTTTGTCTATCGGAACTACAACGCTTACTTGCCCGTTTTTTATTGCATAATAAAAACACAGCCAACTTGCACCCGTTGCAATCCCCGAAAGGATAAGAAATATAAAATCCTTTTTTTGTATATTTTTTACTTCTACGTGTTCTTTTTTTAAAAAGACAATACACCACGCTGCAAAAAACACCACAAGCGTGCGAATAGCCATTGCAAGGTTAGAATCAACGCTTTCTATTCCTACCTTTGCAAGCAAAGAAGCCGCCGCCGCAAACACCGCCGAAAGCTGTGCTAAAATCAACCAGTATAATTTTGTTTTTCTCTTCTCTATTTTTACGTCCGTCATCAAAAACGTTCCCGCACCGATAAAAAGTAAACAAATTATTTTTAGCCACAAAACATTTCTTTCTTCCGGAAAAATTATAATTGCTAGCAAAACGGAAAAAATAACGCTTGATTTATCAACCGCCGCCACTTTAGAAACTTCACCCAAACGCAAGGCTTTCATATAACAAAGCCAACTTGCGCCCGTCGCAAGCCCCGAAAGCACTAAAAAAATCCAAGATTTTCCGCTTACGTTTACAATCGACTTATACTCACCCGTAACAAAAACTATCAGCCAGGCAAAAACCAGAACGATAGTAGTGCGAACAGCCGTTGCAAGACCGGATTTTACGTTCTTTATTCCACACTTAGATAAAATCGCCGTCACTCCCGCAAAAAACGCAGAGCACGTCACCGCCAAAATCCACATAATTTCACCAAACATTACTTAGGAAAAACTACCTTTACAGTTGTTCCTATGCCTATTTCGCTATCGATAAACAGTTTAGCGTTATATAATGCGCAAATATGTTTGACTATTGCAAGCCCTAATCCCGTGCCGCCTGTTTTTTTAGAACGAGATTTGTCCACCCTGTAAAAACGCTCGCATAAGCGGGATATATTTTCTTTTTCTATGCCTATTCCCGTATCGGACACAATAAGCGTTGTTTGATTTTCATCTTCAAAAATCTTTATTTCTATCTTGCCGTGATCAACGTTATAATTTACCGCGTTAGAACAAAGATTTTGCATAATCTCAAAAATCTTAGCGTTATCCGCCGTCACGGAAGCAAAACCGTCTATTTTTACCGAAAGCCCTTTTTTATTTATCTCTTCAGACAATTCCGAAACAACTTCCGCCGCCACACCGCTAAGTTCTACTTTAGATAAAGTTTCTTCTGCCCTTGTGCCGTTTTCCAGTCTACTTAATTTAAGCATATCGGATATAAGGGAAGAAAGTCTTAAACTTTCTTTGTGTATACGCTCTATTTTCTTTTTATCTCCGCTTTCCAAGTCGTTTTTAGCCAACAAAATTTCCGATAATCCTTGCATTACCGTTACGGGGGTTTTTAACTCGTGTGAAGCATTTGCAAAAAAATCGTTCTTTTGCTTTTGCAAAGCCCTTTCTTTCGTGACGTCCGTTATTATTATAATAGAAGAAAGGTCTTGTCTTACCGTTTTGTCAACCCCTCTTATAACAACTGACAAATCTATTCCTTTATACTTATACTCTGTTTCAAAATTTTTACCCAAACTATCCGAAATCGTATCGCACAAATCAACGTCGTCTACAAGATAGATAATTTCCTTTCCTACAACGCTGCCACTAGCACAAAAAACATCTAGGGCACTCTTGTTAGCAAATGCAATTTTGCCTTTTCCGTCTACGGCGATAATACCTTGAGAAACGTTTTCTAAAACCGTGTTAAGTTTGTTGTGTTCTTCGGATATGCTTAATATATGATTATGAGTACTTTCGTTCAGTTCGTTAATTTCCGTAAGCACGGAAAAAAACTCAGGCTCGCCGGAATCGGTTGTTATAGGCGCGTAATCCCCGTCGTTAAGACTTTTTAGACTTTTACCAATTTCGCTTATTTTTTTAGAAACGTTTTTAGCAAAAAAATCCGACACAAAAAGGCACGCCACCAAAGCTACTACCAAAACCACCACCAAGATAGGCAGGGCTACTCCCAAATATCCGTTAATCACCGCACTTTTTATGGCAAGTCTTATAACAATCTCCGTTCCGTCCATCAATTCGGTTTTTTTAGCGTAATAAGTCATATCCACGCCCATAGTTTCGGAATATCTTTTTACTGCAACTGGAGAACCGTTTATTGCGTTTACTATCTCTTCTCTCGTAACGTGATTTTCTAGCGGAGATTTAGTATCGCTTTCGTAAAGAACGTTTCCGTTTAAATCTACAACGGTAATTCTAAACGCATCGTCGCTTTCGTACTTAGCGAACTTTGTAAAATCGCTCTCTTTTTCCACCAAAGAGCAAACCATTTCCGTTTCCTCTTTTATCCTTGCTTTCATCATGGTATCCGCATTAACTCTTACCGCAACTATTCCCACGATAAACATTAAAATAATAGAAATAAAAGTCACGGAAAAAAAGCGGAAAAAATATTTCTTTCTCATTTGTTTTCAAATCGATAGCCTATACCTCTAACGGTAATTATGCAATCTTTTCCTCCCGCCTTTTTTATTTTTTCTCTTAAAGAAGCCACGTGCATATCTAAAGTTCTGGTTTCTCCCATAAAACTTTCTCCCCAAACCTCGTTAAACAATTCCTCTCTTTCAACAGTCACTCCGGCTTTACCGATTAAAATTTTTAGCAACTTAAACTCTTTTAGCGTAAGTTCTAAGTCTTTGTCGTTATAAAAAGCCTTATATAAATTATTGTCTATAGAAAACCCGTTAGCACTTGTTATATATAATTTAGCCCTGCGCAAATTTGTTTTTACCCTTGCCAAAAGTTCTAAAACGGAAAACGGTTTAGACATATAATCGTCCGCCCCCTTGTTTAGCCCTTTTACAAAACTTATTTCGTCTGACTTTGCACTTACGCATATCACGGGAACTTTTCCGTCTATCTCTCTTATTTTAGATAAAATCGTAAATCCGTCCATATCAGGTAGCATTATATCTAAAATGATAAGGTCGGGCTTTTTTGTATGGAACGCTTCAAAAAAATCTTTGCCGTTATCAAAGGCTTTCATTTGATACGTACCGTCAAAAGCACCGTCGTAAACCTCTCTAATTCCCTCATCGTCTTCTACAACGTAAATCAATTCTTTCATCAAAACTTTTCATGCACTCCCGTTTCGTAATATTTTGCCCATTCAGCAACATTTACGGCATGGTCTCCTATTCTCTCTAAATATTTTGCTACCATCATAAGCTCTATCGCTTGGTCGCCGTTTTCACCGTCTTTTTTAATCAGGTCTATAAGTTCGTTTTTTACAACTACAAACAGTCCGTCCATTTCGTCGTCAAGTCTAACTACTCCGTCTGCTTTTTCCTCGTCTTTATTTATAAACGAATCTACGCTTTCTCTCACCATTTTAAGCGCAAGCTTGCCCATTGCCGTAATATGCTCAAGGTCTTTGATATGTTTTTTCTTTGGCATTGTATAAACCAAATCACCTATATCCCTTGCTTGGTCGCCGAACCTTTCTATATCGGTTATCATTTTTAACGCAGTAGACACCTCTCTAAAATCTTTTGCTACGGGCTGCTGTTTTAAAAGCAATCTCATACACTTTTTTTCTATATCCATTTCGTATTCGTCTACTCGCTTATCGCACAGCCCTATGTTTTTGCCTAATTCTCCGTCTTTATTTATAAGCGCGGTGATTGCGTTTTCCAGCATTTGTTCGGTCAATCTACACATCGATACAAGTTCGGCTTTTAATTCTTCTAACTCCTCTTCAAATATCTTTCTTACAGACATTGTTATATCTCCTTTATTTTACTATTATTTTTACTAAAAATCAATAATCGTAAATATATTAACCGAATCTTCCCGTAATATATCTTTCCGTTCTTTCGTCTTTGGGAGAAGAGAAAATATCGTCCGTGTCGCCGTATTCCACAAGTTCACCAAGCAAGAAAAAAGCCGTTTTATCCGCAATCCTCGTTGCTTGTTGCATATTGTGCGTCACTATCACAACGGTAAGTTCCTTTTTTAATTCTTCCATCAATTCTTCTATCTTTCCGGTAGAAATCGGGTCTAACGCAGAAGTTGGCTCGTCCATTAAAAGAATTTTCGGATTTGCCGCCAAAGAACGCGCTATACAAAGCCTTTGCTGTTGTCCGCCGGATAAACCTAAGGCGGATTTGTTTAATCTGTCTTTAAGTTCGTCCCACATTGCCGCTTGTCTTAAAGACTTTTCTACGATATTGTCTAATTCTTTGCGTTTGGTAATGCCAAATGTTCTGGGTGCGTATGCAACGTTATCGTAAACACTCATAGGAAAAGGATTAGGCTTTTGAAAAACCATTCCAACGTTTTTGCGCAGCACGTTAACGTCTATTTTACCGTAAATATCCGTTTCGCCTATATAAAATTTACCTTCTATTTTACAGCCTTCTACCAAATCGTTCATTCTGTTAAAGCATTTTAAAAAAGTCGACTTTCCACAACCGGAAGGACCTATAAACGCAGTGACCTGTTTTTCCGGTATTTCTATATGAATGTCTTTTAGAGCCTGAAAATTTCCGTACCATAAATTTGCGTTTTTTACGCTTATTTTACCGCCGTATTCTTTATCCGTTATTATATTTTTCATATTCTATCTCCCTTGTAATCTCTTGCTTAGTTTTCTTTCTATAAAGCCTGCTAAAAGATTAAGTCCCAAAACCAAAACGATTAAAATAACCGCCGTTGCATATGCTTCGTTTATATACCAACCTTCTCCTGATAATTGATAAAGTGCCACGGCAAGCGTTGCGTTAGAATCCAAGTATCCCGTGGGCATACCCGATATTACGGAACCCATAGTATATATAAAAGGTGCCGACTCCGATATTACCCTTCCCATACTTAAAATAACTGCGGACATTATTCCGGGAAGAGCAGACGGCAAAACTATTTTAAATATAGTTCTCATCTTTCCTACACCCAAGGCAAAACTCCCCTCTCTTAATCCCGGTTGCACGGATTTTAAGCTTTCTTCCGTAGAACGCACTATCGTTGGTAATAACATTATGCTTACGGTAATAGAACCTGCCAAAATGGAACTGGTGCCGCCCATTATGGGCACGAACGCTATCATACCGAAAAGCCCGTATACTATGGAAGGAACGCCATTAAGCAAATCTATCGCCCCGCGAATTATTTTTATAAAAAAGTTGTTTTTCTTTGCGTATTCGTTTAAGTAAATAGCCGTGCATATACCTATCGGCACTGCTATTACCAAACTTAAAGCAACCGTCATTAAAGTTGTAATTATAGAAGGCAAAATGGTTATTTGTTTACTTCCGAATTCATACTTTCCGAAAAGCAAGTGCGGATTGTTAAACAAATGCGGCACACCTTTTACAAATATAAATCCTATAACCAAAACCAGCACTGCCCCCGTAATAACACCTGCGGTCACTGATAACACGGCGCCTATTTTATGGGTTTTTATTTTATATTTTATCGCCGATATTCTGTCTTTTATTTTTTCAAAAAACACATTGTATTTTTTATCTTTTTTTCTGTTAAAAATCTTACCAAAAATTCCGCTACCGTTAGTTGCGCCCTTTATCGCCTTTTTTGATATTGCTCCGAAAAGTAGATTTACCAAAAGCACGAAAACAAGCAAAACCACACCCGTGGCAACCAATGCTCCTTGCTGAACGTCTCCCGCATAGCCCATTTCCATAACGATATTTGCCGTAAGCACCCTAAAACTGTTAAACAACGTATCGGGATAAGCAACGGAGTTTCCCGCAACCATAACGACCGCCATAGTTTCTCCAAGCGCCCTACCTATACCAAGTACAAGAGATGCCGTTATTCCCGAACGGGCGGCTTTAATCACCGTTTTAAAAACTGCTTGAGAATGTGTTGCTCCAAGCGCAAGCGCACCTTGATAATAATAATCGGGAACTGCTTCTAAACTAGTTTTAGAAAGCGAAACCACTGTAGGCATAATCATTATTCCCAAAATAAGCGAAGTGGCAAGCAATCCGCTTCCGTTATTTGGTGCAAAAACAGCCAAAATCGGCAATAAAAACACTATACCGAAAAACCCGTATACGACGGAAGGAATTCCCGCAAGAAGATTTATTGCAGAAGAAAAAATCTTTTTAATTTTTTTAGGACAATAAAACACGATAAATATTGCGGTAAACACACCCGTAGTTCCGCCTACTAAAAGCGCTCCTACGGTTGCAGCCAACGTCCCCACTATCATTTTAAATATTCCGTAGCTTCCGGATAAATTTACCGTATCGAATTTATCAAGCCTGTCCGGAGCCCACTCGTCACCGAATATAAAATCAAACAGACCTATTTTGTTTAGTGCGGGAATACTTTTTATCAACATAAAAACGAAAATTGCGACAACGGCGATTATACATATTATCGCCGCCACCGTAAATATCGTTTTACCCGCTTTTTCTTTTACTTGGGTAGAATTCATATTAACCTACTATCTCACTGAATTTTGTTATTTTTCCACTGAATATTTGATATAATTGAGCGATTGAAAGGTCGTTTATCTGTTCGTTTGCATTATTAACGATAACCACTACCGCATCTAGACAAACGTTAAAACTGTTTATCCCCTCTTCTTTTACGCTTGCCGAAGAAAGCCCTATAACGTTTCCGTTTCTATCGCCAAGCACGGAAGTTTTACCAACAGAAGAACCTTGTAAATCTAACGTGAACAAGTCCTCTGCGTTTCTGCCGTATAAATTTGCGTATCCGCTCATTGCACTGATTATAAACTTTTCCATAGAAGTAGAACCGTTTATAACTATCTTTCCGCCTGCGGGCAAGGTAGATTTTGCAACGTAATCTTCAACCGGAATCGCCGCTTCGCCCTCGTTTGCTCTTTGTTCGGGGTCGGATAGATATATACAACCCGCTTCATCTGCGTGTGCAGAAGAAGCCGAACTCTTTAAGTAAGAAAGAAAGTCCGCTGCAATTTCCGTAAGTTGAACGTTAGAACTGGTCATTATAACAAACGGTCTTTGAATTTTATAGCTTCCGTCCAACACGGTTTGCGCAGAAGGATAAACGCCGTTAACCTTTATAACCTTAACAGTTTCGTTTACAGACCCTAAAGATACGTATCCTATTGCGTTTTTATCTCCTACTACTTTACTTATAACGTTCCCTGTTTTTCCTTGGATATCCGCAGAAGTTGTAGTGTAATATTTTTTTCCGTCCGCTCCTTTCATTTCTAAATAATTGCCGTTTCCATCCGTAACGTTTGTGTCGAACGCTTCTCTAGTTCCGCTTCCTTGCTCTCTGGCAATTACGGAAATGTTCTTTTCGCCACCGCAAGCGATAAGTCCGGTTGCCCCTACGATAAGTACTGCCAAAGAAAGAAGTACAGTTAAAATCCTTTTCATTTTGGTTTTTCTCCTTTTTTTATTTTGTGCCTTAATTTTACTGCAAACAAAAAAACCAAACTATCACGTATTAGTTTGGTAAACGTAAATTTTATGTAAAGTTGAATTTTAAAATTAAAAAGGGCTTGAACAACTCAAACCCTTTTATTGTTTTCATTAAATAACTATCCTACTTTAATTTACCTTAAAACCCGTAAATTAAAAATTATAACCTAATTCCATCGCCTTGATGTTTTTATCCAACAATTCGGCTTTTTTAGCAGGAATCATTTGCGCTAAACTTGTTTTAACTTGGTCTAAAGTTAAAACGCCCGTAGCCTTTATAGCCTTGCCTAAAATAATCATATTAGCCAAGCCTTCTAATCCGTTGTCACTTGCCATTTTAGCGGCGGGAATACCTATCAAAGCAACGTCTTTTCTAACGTTTTCTTTTTCTATTAAAGAACTGTCAAAAATAATCGTTCCGTTTGCTTCCGTTTCGTTATAATACTTTTCTAAAGAAGGAAGATTCATCGCAATTAACAAATCCGGCTTATCTACTATGGGAGAGCCTATTTGCGTATCTGAAAGCGTCACGCTGCAGTTGGCCGTGCCACCGCGCATTTCAGGTCCGTAAGAAGGAAGCCAACTAACTTCCATTCCGACTTTTAACCCCGTGTACGCTATCGCTTTACCCGTAAAAAGAACACCTTGACCGCCAAAACCGGCAATAAGAATTTTCGTAGTCTTACTCATTAGTCGTTCTCCTTATATTTATCTTTATATACTCCCAAAGGATAATATTTTTGCATATTGTCGTCTAACCACTTTATAGCGTCTTTCGGCTTTAACCCCCAGTTAGTGGGGCAGGTGGAAAGAACTTCTACCAAAGAAAATCCTTTGCCTTCTATTTGATTTTTAAAAGCTTTCATAATGGCTTTCTTTGCCTTTCTTATGTTAGCAACGTTGTTTACCGCAACTCTTTCTAAATAAGACGCTCCGTCTACTTGAGAAAGCATTTCACAAACCTTAACGGGATAACCAACAACAGTCACGTCTCTTCCGTAAGGCGAAGTTTGCGTCACTTGATTAGGAAGAGTAGTCGGTGCCATTTGACCGCCGGTCATTCCGTAAATTGCGTTATTTACGAATATAACGGTAATGTTTTCGTTTCTTGCGGCAGAGTGAACCGTTTCCGCAGTACCTATAGCGGCAAGGTCGCCGTCCCCTTGATAAGTAAACACAACGTTATCGGGATGTGCTCTCTTTGCACCGGTAGCAACAGCGGGGGCTCTTCCGTGAGCCGCTTGAATCATATCGCAATTAAAATAGTTATAAGAAAAAACTGAACATCCAACGGAAGCAACACCCACGGTTTTATCTAAAACGCCTAACTCTTCTAAACATTCCGCAACCAATCTGTGGATAATGCCGTGCGTACAACCGGGGCAGTAATGGAATTCGTTATCTGTTAAACCCTTGGTTTTATTAAATACTACCATTGTTTTGCTTCTCCTTTTTCAATTTCTATCAACTTTACAACAACTTCTTGCGGGGAAGGAATTATTCCACCCGTGCGGTTGCATAAATATACGGGCTTAGAACAATCTATAGCAAGCTTTACGTCTTCTATCATTTGTCCCATGCTTAATTCTACGGATAAGAACGCCTTTACCTTTCCTGCAGCCTTTTTAAGTGCTTCCTTGGGGAAGGGCCACAAGGTGATAGGTCTTATCATACCTACCTTTATACCTTGTTTTCTCGCTTCCATTATGGCGTTTTTGGATACTCTGGACGCAATGCCGAACGCAACTATACAAATCTCTGCGTCTTCCATCATAAATTCTTCGTACATTACTTCTTCTTTTTCTACGATGGCGTATCTTTCGTATCTGTTTTTATTCCATTGTTCAAGTTGTGCGGGGCTTAAAGACAAAGAGTTGATTATATTTCTGCCTTCGTGTTTGCCCGTACCAACTGCAGCCCACGGCTTATCGTAAACTTTGGTTTGATTTTCTTCTAAACTAACGGGTTCCATCATTTGTCCCATAGTGCCGTCCGCCAAAATCATAGACTGCATTCTGTACTTATCGGCAAGATCAAACCCCTTAAAAGTTAAACTATACATTTCTTGAACGGATGCGGGTGCTAAAACAATAAGTTTATAATCTCCGTGTCCGCCGCCCTTAGTTGCCTGAAAATAATCGGACTGAGAAGGTTGAATTCCGCCAAGACCGGGACCTCCCCTTTGCACGTTAACTATAAGTGCGGGAATTTCACAACCGGCAAGATAAGAAATACCTTCGCTTTTTAACGATATTCCCGGAGAGGAACTGCTGGTCATCGCTCTTACACCGGAAGCAGCCGCACCTATTACCATATTGATTGCAGCAACTTCAGATTCCGCTTGTAAAAACGTTCCGCCGATTTTGGGCATTTTTTTAGCCATGTATGCCGCAACTTCGGTTTGGGGGGTTATAGGATATCCGAAATAGTGTCTGCACCCTGCGTTGATAGCGGCTTCCGCCAACGCTTCGTTTCCTTTCATTAAAACTTTTTCTGCCATTTCACACCTCTATCTTTCCACCGTGATTATTACGTCCGGGCACATAATAGCGCAACTTCCGCAACCTATGCAAAGGCTTTGGTCGATTACGTTTGCGGGGTGATACCCCTTTGCATTGATTTTGTCTTTTTTAAGCGCAATAATGTTTTTAGGGCAAGCGCTTTCACACAAGCCGCAACCCTTACAGCGTTCTTCGTCAAAAGTAATTTTTGCCATAAATTCTCCTTTAATTTATAACCAGTCGCCGTACTTTATAAGTTCTAGCGGCAACGGATTATCTATATTTGCCTTTATTTTTTCAAGTAAATCGGCTCTTACGCAATTATACACCACCGGAAGCCCAAGCGCAAGCGAAAACTCACGCACTTTCTCTATTCCGTAAAAAACGTCTTGTTCGGTGGTTTCAACACCTACGTTAGAGTTGTTCACTATAGCGGTAAAAGGAATTTTTGAAACTAATTCTATCTCTTCTTTAATTTCTTTAATCCCCTGTAAATCTCTCGTTTCAGGTCTAAAAACGTTTACGACTAAAAACATTTCGTAATCGTTTTCCTCTTTTATTCCGTCGGAAAACCTTCCCATAGCCAAAGCGCCTCTGTCGTCTCCGCCAAGGTCAACTACGGCGAATTCGCTTTTATCGTCTATCATTTTATAAGAAGCCGAATTCATTGCGGGTATATCAACGTTAGTTTCCGCATAAGGAGAAACGATTAAGCCCACGCCTTCTCTTTTTAACCTGTCTAATGCGTCCACGGTTCTAAAATAAGGATTTACTATATCTAAATCGTAAATGCTTACCGCTTTACCTTCTTTTTTTAACATAACGGCGTAGTTTACCGCAACGTTGGTTTTTCCGCTACCGTAATGACCGGAAAAAACGGAAATCCTTTTTTTTGCCATTTTATCCACCGAAACTATTTAATTTTTACCTTGTAGCACCAATTTCTTTCATCGGGCTTTAATCCCCATTGAATACCGGTCAATTCGTCGTAAAGTTTTTGAGTCAACTTGCCGATTTGGTTATTAGAAACAACGTGGTCTGCACCCTTATAATAAAGATGTCCTATAGGCGATACTACGGCTGCAGTACCCGTTCCCCACGCTTCTACAAGTTTTCCGTCTTCCGTTGCACTAATAAGCTCGTCTACGGATAAAAGTCTTTCTTCTACCTTATATCCCCAGTCCTTAAGAATTTCTATGCAAGACTTTCTAGTAATACCGGGCAAAACGGAACCGGTTAGTTTAGGAGTGACAACAGTGTCGCCAATCATAAACATAACGTTCATTGCGCCAACTTCTTCTATATATTTTCTTTCAACGCCGTCAAGCCACAATACTTGAGAAAATCCCTTTTCAGCCGCACGTTTTCCAGCTCTCATACTTGCAGCATAGTTTCCGCCGCACTTAGCGTAGCCCGTACCGCCTCTTACGGCACGAACGTCTTCGTCTTCTATAGTAATCTTTACGGGATTAAGCCCTTCGGCATAATAGCTTCCAACCGGAGATAATATAATAACGAAAGTTGCTCTGTGCACTGCGTGAACGCCCAAAGACTCGTCGTTTCCGAACATAAAAGGACGAATATATAAAGACGTGCCGGGAGCATCTGGAATCCATTCGTAGTCTATATTGATTAGTTCTGTAAGCGCTTTAAGAGCGAACTCTCCGTCCACGGCGGGAAGGCACAATCTTTCCGCAGAGTCGTTTAATCTCTTAAAGTTTTCTAACGGTCTAAACATTTGATAGCCGTCTGCGGTTTTATATGCTTTCATTCCTTCAAAAATTTCCGCACCGTAGTGGAAAACGGTAGATGCGGGATGAATAGGTATATATCCAAAAGGAACTATTCTCGCATCGTGCCAACCGATTTCGTCTGAATAATCCATAACGAACATATGGTCGGTAAAGTACTTTCCAAAGCCTAGTTTGGTAAAATCGGGTTTTTCTTTTAACACTTTTGCTTTTTCAATTTTTATTTCCATAATACCATCTCCTACTTGGTTTTATTCTTAATTTTTTCCGCAGCTTCTTCTCTCATTTTGTATTTAAGAATTTTACCCGCCGCATTTGTCGGGAAACTCTTTACAAAATCGAAGTATCTGGGAACTTTATGCTTTGCAATATGCTCCACACAGTATTTTCTTAACTCTTCTTCCGTAATTTCCGCACCGTCTTTCAAGATAACAAACGCATACGCTTCTTCTCCGTATTTTTCATCAGGAACGCCTACTACCTGAACGTCGCTTATCTTTTCGTGCGTATATAAGAAGTCTTCAATTTCCTTAGGATACAAGTTTTCGCCACCGCGAATAATCATATCTTTAAGTCTTCCCGTAATCTTATAATTGCCATCTGGAAGTCTCATTGCTAAATCTCCCGTGTGTAGCCAACCGTTTTCGTCTATCGCAAGCGCGGTTGCTTTCGGCATTTTATAATAACCTTTCATCAAGTTGTATCCTCTGGCAACGAATTCACCCACAGTGTTATCCGGAACGTCTTCGTTGGTTTCGGGATTTACTATTTTACATTCTACGTTAGGAAGCGCTCTACCTACGGTGTTTACCCTTACGTCAATCGTATCGTCCGTGCTGGACATAGTGCAACCGGGAGATGCTTCGGTTTGTCCGTAAACTATAGTTATTTCACGCATGTTCATTTTATTTAAAACTTCTTGCATCGTCACAACGGGACAAACACTGCCCGCCATTATACCCGTTCTCATATAAGAGAAGTCCGTCTTTTCAAAATCTTCGTGCGCAAGCATTGCTATAAACATAGTAGGCACGCCGTGGAAACAAGTAATTCTTTCTTGATTTACGCAAGAGAGTGCTTGTTTTGGCGAAAAATACGGTAGCGGTCTCAACGATACGGCGTGCGTCACGGAAGCCGTCATTGCAAGAACCATACCGAAACAGTGGAACATAGGAACTTGAATCATCATTCTGTCCGCAGTAGATAAATCCATTCTGTCGCCTATACACTTTCCGTTGTTTACTATGTTATAGTGCGTAAGCATTACACCCTTAGGGAATCCCGTAGTTCCGGAAGTATATTGCATATTGCAAACATCGTGAACGTTTACGGAGTTTGCCACGGTTATCATCTCTTCGTAAGAAACTTCTTTAGACCTTTTCATCATTTCGGCAAAAGTCATAAGTCCTTTTTGTTCAAAACCTACCGTAATAACGTTTCTCAAAAACGGTAAACGCTTGCTATGTAAATGTTCCCCCTTTTTAAGATTTGCTATTTCGGGGCAAAGTTCGTTTACTATACCCTGATAATCGGAATCTCTCCACCCCTTAGTTAAAACCAAGGTGTGCGTATCCGATTGCTTTAACAAATATTCTACTTCGTGAATTTTATAAGCGGTGTTTACGGTCACCAAAACCGCACCGATTTTAGTCGTTGCCCAAAAAGTTAAGTACCATTCGGGAACGTTGGTTGCCCAAACCGCAACGTGATCTCCTTTTTTTACACCTATTGCCATAAGCGCTTTTGCAACCACGTCTACTTCGTCACGGAACTGACTATACGTTCTGGTATAATCAAGCGTTGTGTACTTAAAAGCTATTTGGTCGGGAAATTCTTCTACAACCCTGTCTAATACTTGAGAAAAAGTTCTTTCTATCAAAATATCCTTTTCCCAAATATATTTTCCCGTTTTAGATTTATTGTCGTATAAATTCTGTTGCCAAACGGGTTGACTGTCAAAACAACTCATATATCCGGCAAACTGCGGAATAACTATTTCCGCATCGCCCAAACTGTCTAACCATTCGGGCATCAACTCTAAGGATATATATCCCTCGTAGTTTATGGAACGAAGGCTGTTAAAAACGTTTTTAATAGGCAAATCGCCTTCGCCTAACAAGCAATAACAAATCTTTCCGTTTTCACACAAACTGTCTTTTATGTGTAAATGCTTAACGTGCTTACCTAAGTGTTCTACGGAATTTTCGGCACTTTCATCAGAATATCTGTGCGTGTGATGAATATCCCATACAGCGGAAAAATTATCGCTTGCAAAAGAATCTAAAAGGTTAGCAAGCCTTTTTGTATCTGCGTAAATACCCATGGTTTCCATCAAGATATTTAAGCCTTTTTCTTTTGCCTCTGCTAAAAATTGCGGAATAACTCCAATCACGTATTCGTCTATTTCGTCCGCAGTTTTATCTATGCCGTCGGCAATATATGCGTGCAAACGAATGTATTTGCAATTAAAATCACAAGCAACGGAAAATGCGTTTTCTATCTCTTCGCAAAATACGTTATAATTTTTTTCGTCCGCCAAGTTGCTTACAACGTCTACACAAGAAATAGAAATTCCGTTTTCAAATAAAACCTTGTTCGTTTTAGCAACGTTTTGTTTTGCAAAAGGCTCGTCCTTTTTAAAGCACTCTGCGTTTATATCGTGTATTTCTAAACCCGTTATTTTATTTTCGGAACAAAGAGAAACGAGTTTGTTAAAGCCCAAGTTCCAGCCGTTTGTAGAAAAAGAAAGTTTCATTATTCGTTCTCCTCGTATACTATTTTATTTAATGCGTTAACGTACGCTCTTATACTTGAACCGATTATATCGGTAGAAAGTCCTTTTCCGGAATAAATTTTTCCGTTTGAGCGGAGTTTAACTATAGTTTTACCCATAGCCCCCTTTCCTTCTGTTATGGAAGAAATTTGAAAATCGTCTAGTTCGAAATGACGCCCTAAGATATTTTCTATCGCCATAAAAGCGGCGTCTACCGCACCGTTTCCAAAAGAAATTCCGCTAAGTTCCTTTCCGTCCTTTTTTAGAACCACGCTTGCCGTAGCACTTATAACGTTGCTACTTTGAACGGAAAATTTATCTACGGTGTAAGTTTCGGGCACTTGCAACGCAACGCTTGCTATAATCTCTTCTAACTCTAAGGTTTTTACTTCTTTCTTTTCGGAAATCCTAACGTATTCCGCATAAACCTTTTGAACGTCTTCTTCCGCTAGTTCGTATCCTAAATCGGATATTATTTTAGAAAGTTCTTCTACTGACAAATTCTTTTCAACTTCGTCGTAATCTTTGTTTGCAATAGCGGATATGTCAGTTTTATCCGAAAATACCGAAGCCATTTGCTTTAAAATTCTGTTAAACGCAGTTTTGTTAAGATTATAAGTAAAACCTTTTTTAACCGCAACGGATTCCATAACGGAAGTAAACGCTTGCGTAGAAATAAGGTTAAATCCGCCCAAAGAAGAAATCTTAAACGCATTAACGCCTTTCATCATAGCACTCACGTAGCAAGCGCCGGCAAAAGAAAGTGAATCGGAATATTCAACGCAAATCTTAACGTTTTTCACTTCGGGAACGTTTTCGGTTATATCTTCTATAAATTTACCGAACTCTTCCGGAAGCATTGTTCCTGCAATATCCGAAACGGTAAGCCAAGTTGCACCGTTTTCTATCGCCGTTTTTACAGCTTCGTATAAAAATTTGGGTTCTGCCCTGGTTGCGTCGTTTAACACCACTTCTACGTCGCTACACAACTCTTTGCATTTTGCGGTAAGCGAACCCAAAAGTTCTAAAACCGCCTTAGGTTTTTTACTTACGAAATATTCCATTTGAACGGGCGAAACGGGTATATTCACCAATAATCTTTTCTTTTTTGCACCGGATATAAGAGAATATGTTTTCTCAACGCTATCCACGGTATTTCCAACTGCGCAACACACAACGTTTTCTTTTATAACGTTGCACACCGTTTTTATCAAAATTTCATCCGCCTTGTCAGAAGATACGGGTCCTAGTTCTATAACGTCTACCTTAAGTTCAGATAGCTTTTTCGCTACGTCTAGTTTTTCTTTAAAACTTAGTGAAAAATTTTCTGCTTTGCCGTATTCCCTTAAAGAAACGTCACTGATTAAAACATTGTTTGCCATACGTGTATCTCCTTTTTTCTTATAATAAAAAATCCCAAAATATACAAATATTTTGGGACGAATTTAACGCGGTACCACCCGAATTTATTGCAACAAAAAAAATTGCAATCACTCTTATAGCGTATAACGGCGCCACCCGAAAACAATTACTCTGAATCCATTTCACGGTTTTTGCTACGGAACGAGGGCTTTCAAAATACGCTTATCGACCTTTCACCTTACGCCGACTCTCTGAAAGTTTTTTTGAAAACGTTTTCCATCTTTGCATTTAATATGTAGTTTAATGAAAAAAATTAGTTAAAAACTAAGTTTAATAAGTGTATTATATGTTTTTTTATCAAATTAGTCAAGCGATTTTATCGACTAATTTTTGGATAAATTTTTTAGTCTATTTTTAAAAATCTTTTAACGTTTAATGCAAGTATTTGTTCTTTTTCTCTTCCGCACAAATTCAAAGAATCAAATCTTTCTAACTCTTCTTTTGCGTCCCACATAGGGAAATCCGTTCCGAAAAAGAACTTTTCCGCACCTAAAACGCCTATAAGTTCTTTAGCCCTTTCCTTATTTAAAAAGGGCAACGAAGAACAAGTATCAAAATAAACGTTATCTATTCCCTTATAAATTTCCGCCCTATCCCAGCACCTGTACCCGCCGAAGTGTGCGCCTATAAATTTTAGTGTGGGATATTTCTTTGCAACGGCGCAAAGTCTTTCAGGTTCGGAATACGGATATCTGTCGTCTCCGGTATGGAAGAGAATAGGCATTTCTTTTCCAAAATCTTTTAGCGTTCTGTAAATTTTATCCGCATTTTCTCCGTCTATATAAAACTTTTGAAAATCAGGGTGCATTTTTATACCCTTAAATCCGTTATTATAGCACCAAGTCAATTCGGATTGTATTTGTCCTTCCGTTAAGTCTTGATGAAGAGTCATAAACCCTATAAACTCTTTATGTTCGTCTATCTCCCTTTTTATAAACTCGTTTATAGCCCTTACCTGCTCGGCTTTAGTTGCACAAGAGTGAACTATAAATTTAGAAATACCCGCTCTTTTTCCGTCTTCTATAAGCGTTTCCGCAGTGCCGGCGGGCATCTCCATTTTTATATCGTAAAAAGTGCCTATTGCGTTAGTAGCTTTTTCCGCTATTTTTTGCGGATATATGTGTGCGTGCGCGTCTATTATTTCCATAAAATCTCGTCTCTTGTTGTATTTTTTACAAATATAGCACATTTAATCTTAAAACAGCAAATATTTTCAACAAAAAAAAGACGGCGAACCGTCTTTTTTTATTTAACCGTATTTTCTTAGAAAGAATAACCCGTTAAACTGTAATACGCCATATTGTCTTGACGAACGTCTAATCTGCCGAAGCAAGCACAAACGGGCACGTCTGAAATAACGTGTAAAGCGTATTGTCCGAAAGGAATTTGATATTTTTCTTTACCGATGGGGAAATCCAATCTTAAACAAGTAGTTCTTTCCGCAGGTAAATCCAAAGTGATTTTATCATAGGGTGCTTTGTCTTCAAACAAAACTTTTATTCTTATATGTGCGTCTTCTTTACCTACGTTGGTAATCATAAGCGCTTCGTGTCCTAAAAAGTCGGGATTGTTTCCGTGAGGAGGCAAATCTCCGTCGCAAAATACCCAGTTCTTTTTTCCGTTAATTCCGTTTTCCATTATCGTAATCTCCTTACCTATTATTTTACGTAGTTAAATAATTCTTCTTCAAATTCGGGGCAAAGGGGTTCTGCACCGTTTTCGGTAATAACGTAGCAAGTTTCTACTCTTAAACCGTTAAGAGTGGTGTGACCAAAGAAGCTTACGTCTACGTTGATTATCATATTCTTTTCTAGGGGAACTTCTCCGTTAGGTCCAAAGAAAGGCGCTTCCGCTTCCATTAAACCCATTGTGTGAGCAAACGGACATACCAAATACCTTAAATATCCGCCCTTGTCGTAGAGTTTTCTGCCTTCTTTATCTATTTGAATACCGGTATTACCTATCTTTAACATACTCTTAGTCACTTTCATAACTTCTATCATATCGATTAGGCACTTTCTTTGTTCGGGAGTGTATTCTCCGCTTACGGGAACGGTATGTCCGAAAGTACCCGCATATCCGTTAATTCTGGGTGCGATACCAAGCATAACCATTTCGCCCTTCTTTAATTCTTTATTAGTAGCCGTGGGAACAACCGCATTAGAACGGATACCGCTTCCTACGATAGTTCTATAAGCAAAGCTGTCTGCACCGTTTGCACGGCAAACTGCTTCGCCGGCAGCGGCAACTTCGTATTCTTTTGCGCCTTCTTTTACCTTTTCAGCCATTGCTTTATAAGCCTTGCACGCTAAACGGGTAGCTTGTCTTGCTTGTTCAACTTCCCAGTCGCTCTTGATATATCTGAATTTTAAGTAATCTTCGGTAATATCAACTATTTCGCAACCTTCAAATCCCTTAATCAAATCTTCGTGAACGGCATAAGGCATATCGGTAGTTCCTACCAAACCTATTTTCTTTACGGGGAACTTCGCCGTTAATTCCGCAAACAAATCGGAAAAACTGATTATGGTTGCCAAAGGATATTCTTCATCCGGAACCATAAATACGGGGAAGCATCTTACGTCCGTGATAGCGGAATCTTGCTTTGCAAAAGGCTCGCTTTCAGGTCCGCCCAAAAGCATTGTAGTTCCGTCTCTTCCGACTAAAACCGCACCCTTTTCAAATTGTCCACACAACCGGTGAGATACCAACCGTTTGCAACGTTTAATTCGTCAAAATAAATTATTGCAACATCTACGTCTTTTTCGTTAAGTAATTTAACTACTTTTGCTACTCTGTTTTCTGTTTCTTGTTTGTTATAGTATGCCATAATTCTCCTCTCTTATATTTGTTATTTTAAGTTTTTATTTTTTACGCTTGCCATTCAAAATCGTCTAGCGGGAACATAGGACGATTTATTTTTGTTAATCCTAATCTTTTTAGTTCTACGCAACTTGCCCCGTCTGACAGTGCAAAAAGTTCTCTGTCTGCAAAAGGCTTTAATTCGGTAACAATTATTTTTTTCATATCTCTCACCATTTTTATTTCGCCTTTATTTTATCATTTAAATCTCTTTTTTCAAGGTATAAAATCTAACAATTACAGTAAAAAATCTAACTATTATATTTTTGGTTGATTTTATGCAATTTTAATGATAAAATGTTTTATATGAAAAAGTATTATACATAT
>CAYVPW010000018.1:0-25599 GCA_964453915.1 uncultured Christensenella sp.
AGAGAAAGAGATAGTTTAAGAATAAAAGACGAGTATCTTTACGTTCAAAACGGAATTATTATGGAGTTTATGAATAAGTAAACGCCAAAATTAAGCAAAAAAAAATAAAATACAACTAAAAAACGCTTTTCCGCCGTGCTAACATAAAACGGCGGAGGCGGAAATGACGGTTTATATCGAATACGTTTTAATAGACAATTTCGTGATAGACTTGGTATTGTTAAAGGCTGCCTTTGCCATTACATTTAAAAAAAGTAATAGGGGCAGGCTTTTATTTTGCGCTTTTTTAGGTGCAATAACGGCGCTGTTGTACCCTGCGGTGAAAGTGAGTGCAACGTTATCTGTGATACTTAAAATTTGTTCGGGACTGATTATTACGCTTTTAGTGCAAAAATACAAGTCGCTTAAAGAATATTTGATTTTTTCCGCCGTTTTTTTTGTTCTTACGTTTGCGTTAGGCGGCACCGTGATGGGAGCGTTTTATCTGTTAGGGGTAGATTACGGCAGCGAACTGTGTATAGCAACGGTTTTTATTCCGGCATATTTTATCGTTAAAGGTTTTATTTTACTAACAAAGCGATTTTATAAAAAAAGAGATATTTGTTCTTATTTGTTTAAGTGCGAAATTACGCTTAACAACGTTGTGGTAGAATATGTTGGCTTTTTAGATACGGGCAACGGCTTGTATTTCGGTGAAGCCCCCGTTTGCGTGATAGGGAAAAAAGCCTTTTTAAGGCTTATAAAAAACGGTTTTCCCAGGTTAGAATACGTAGACTATAAAACGGTTATGGGAAAAAGCAAAATGCCCGTTTTTACAGTGGACGAATTAAAGATATATTTTAATGAAAAAGCGAATATATATTATAACGCAAGGTTAGGGGTATCCGGTGGACAAACTGACGAATACGACCTTATATTACACCCTGCGCTTATGGGGGAAAATTATGTTAAACGTTTTGGTGGCGAAATTAAAAAAATTTCTTAGCGGTTTTTCTTTATCCGAAAATTTGTTAAGGTATATCGGCGGCGGAGAAGCGCTTCCGGAACCGTTTACGCTAGAAGAAGAAACTGATGCCATAAAAAGGTTGGCTAACGGAGAAGAGAATATAAAAGATTTAATTATAGAAAAAAATCTCCGTTTAGTTGTTTACATAGCAAGAAGATTTGAAAATACCGGAGTGGATACGGAAGACCTTATTTCCGTAGGTACGATAGGGCTTATAAAGGCGGTGAACTCTTATAATGCGGAAAAAAACATAAAACTTGCAACGTATGCTTCCCGTTGTATAGAAAACGAGATATTGATGCATTTAAGAAAAACCTCTAAAATAAAAAGCGAAGTATCTTTTGACGAGCCGCTAAATACCGACTGGGAAGGAAACGAATTGTTGCTATCAGACGTAATGGGAACGGATGGAGACGTTGTCTATAAAAAAATAGAAAGCGGTGTAGAGAACGACCTTATAAAAGAAGCCCTTAAAAAACTTAGCGGAAGAGAGCGTGAAATAGTAGAACTTCGGTTCGGTTTAACGGGCGAAGACGAACTGACGCAAAAAGAAGTGGCGGATATGTTGGGTATTTCGCAAAGTTATATATCCAGATTAGAAAAAAAGATTATATTAAGGTTAAAAAAAGAGTTTGCAAAAATGGTTTAGTATAAAAATAACGGTTTAAATAAAAGCAGTATAAAAATTTTTTCTTTGCCGATACTTTTAAAACCCTTTGTTTTTTACATAGGAGGTATTATGAACGGCAAAGTTGTAATATGCGGTGTAAACACTGCTACGCTACCCAAAATAACGGAGAGCGAATCGGTTGAACTTTTACAAAAAATAGCGGCGGGAGACGAAGAGGCGAGAGAAGAATTTATAGTTGCTAATATGCGTTTGGTATTATCTATTATAAAAAGATTTTGGTCAAAAAGAGCAAATTCAGACGATATTTTTCAAGCGGGAGTGATAGGCCTTATAAAATCGGTTGACAATTTTAATCTAAACGTGGGCGTAAGGTTTTCTACTTATGCCGTACCGATGATTATAGGAGAGATAAAAAGATTTTTAAGGGACGGCAACTCTTTAAGAATTTCTCGCTCTATAAGAGATACTGCGTATTTGGCGTTAAAAACGAGGGGAGAAATAGAAAAAAGGGACGAAGAGGCAAGTTTAGATAAAATAGCCAAAGAAATGCACGTTGCCGTATCGGAAGTGGTTTATGCGTTAGACGCTATAAGTGACACGGTTTCTTTATACGACCCCGTTTTTAACAAGTCCGGCGACGAACTTTTACTGATGGACCAAATATCAGACGATAAAAACACGGACGAGCGTTGGACGGAGTCCGCTGCAATTTCGACTGCGATAGACGGATTAGGCGATCGGGAAAAGAAAATTATTTATTTAAGATATTTTGAAGGAAAAACGCAAACCGAAATATCTGAAAGCGTGGGTATAAGCCAAGCACAAGTTTCAAGATTAGAAAAAAACGCCTTAAAAGAGATAAAACGCGGAATAAGGGTATAACGACGGCAAAAATTTGCATAAAAAATTTTTTTCAAAGATAAAAAAATGCTTGACATGCAAATATTGCGGGTTTATAATTATGTTGTTTTTAGGAGAAAAGAAATGAAAACGCAAAAATCTTACTTTTACTTTTATTTTAATAGCAGGTTTTGAATATTTCGATAGTAGTTGCTATACGATAGTTTTTGCGTGAAAATAAAAACCTAAGGCTTTGTAGTGATTACTACAAAGCCTTTTTTAATTCGTAATATTTATATCGGAGATTTTCTTATGATAATAGTTGTTAAAAACTCTTGTGAACAAAAACAATTCAACAATTTAGTAGACTGGGTTAAAGAACTCGGGTTAGACGTTCACGTAAGCCGTGGCGAAACTTCAACCGTTTTGGGGCTTGTTGGTGATACTAGCAAGGTGGATATGGACCTTATTTCAAGTTTAGATATCGTGGAACAGGTTCAAAGGGTTCAAGAGCCTTATAAAAACGCCAACAGAAAGTTCCACCCGCAAGACAGCGTTATAAGCGTTGGCGGGCATAAAATCGGCGGCAACAATTTTAACGTGATTGCAGGGCCTTGCTCGGTAGAATCCGAAGCGCAGATTATAGAAGTGGCACAAGCCGTAAAAGAAGCGGGGGCAACAATGCTTAGGGGCGGCGCTTTTAAGCCTAGAACATCGCCCTACGCTTTCCAAGGGCTTAAAGATACCGGTATTGAACTTTTGCTAAAAGCAAAAAAAGAAACGGGACTACCAATAGTTACGGAATTGTTAAGCGTAAACCATTTGGATTTATTTAAAGACGTAGACGTGATTCAAATAGGTGCAAGAAATATGCAAAATTTTGAATTGCTTAAAGAAGTAGGTAAAACGGGTAAACCCATATTGTTAAAACGTGGGCTTGCAAATACTTTGCAAGAATTGCTTATGAGCGCGGAATACATAATGGCGGAAGGAGATTCCGAAGTTATTTTGTGCGAACGCGGAATAAGAACTTTTGAAACGATGACTAGAAACACGCTTGATTTATCCGCAGTGCCCGCGTTAAAAGATAAAACGCATCTTCCCGTAATAATAGATCCCAGCCATTCTACGGGCATTGCAAAGTACGTTGAACCTATGTCTTTGGCGGCGGTGGGTGCAGGGGCACACGGGCTTATTATAGAAGTTCATAACGACCCGAAACACGCATTGTGCGACGGTGCGCAATCGCTTAATCCGGAACAATTTAAAGCTCTTATGCAAAAGGTTAAAGCGATGCTTCCGATAGTAGGAAAAACCTACGACGCAAAGTAAAAAATCGGAGCGGTAAAAAAATGAAAATAGGAATCGTAGGATTAGGGCTTATCGGCGGCTCTTTAGGGCGCACGATAATAAAAAAGACGAACGATATAGTTTACGCAACGGATATAAGCAAAAAGGCAATGTCGGACGGAAAGTTGTTGTCTGCATATCACTATGAGCTTACAAAAGAAAACGCAAAGGAATTAGACGTTATATTTTTCTCTTTGTATCCCAACGCACTTGAAAAAGAAATAGAAGAATACTGTCCGCTACTTAAAGACGGGTGTTTGGTAATGGACGGCTGCGGGAATAAGAGAAGGATTTTTTCTCAAATGCAAGTTCTTGCTAAAAAATATCCAAACCTGATATTCGTAAGTTCTCACCCGATGGCAGGAAGGGAATTTTCGGGCGTGAACCACTCTACCGCTTCGTTATTTGATAAGGCAAGTATGATTTTAGTGCCCGTAAACGCCGATATAAAAGAGATTTCTAAAATAAAGCAATACTGTTTGGATATAGGTTTTGGCAGCGTAGTGATAACTTCCGCAAGCCGGCACGACGAAATTATTGCGTTTACTTCTCAGCTTGCACATTTAGTTTCCAGTTCTTATATAAAAAGCCCCACGGCGGAAAGTTTTATGGGCTTTTCGGCAGGCAGTTTTAGAGATATGACAAGGGTTGCAAGGCTTTCTCCCGAAATGTGGGCGCAACTGACGATAGAAAACAGTGATTTTTTGGTAAACGAACTGGATTGCATTATAAGTAATCTTAACGATTACAAAAATACACTGCTAAAAAAAGATACCGTTAAAATGAAAGCACTTTTAGCGGACGGAAACGAGAAAAAACTTGCTTCCGAAAAAATGAGAAGAGGAAAAACTAATGATAAATAATCCTTTATCGGAAAGGAGAATAACCGTAAACGCATCTAAAAAATACGACGTGATAATCGGCTCTAAAATTTTAGACGACGTGGGCAACTTGATAAATAAAATACTTTGCTCCAAAAAAATCGCCTTGATAACGGACGATGCGGTAGATAAACTGTATTCTGCCAAAGTAGTTAAGTCTTTAAGCGATAGCGGTTTTAGTGTTGTTAAGTTTGTTTTTAAAAACGGCGAAGAAAGTAAAAACATAAAGACCTACGGCGAAATTTTAGAGTTTTTGGCGGAGAATGAACTTACCCGTTCCGATGCCATAGTTGCCCTTGGTGGCGGAGTAGTAGGCGATTTGGCGGGGTTTTGTGCCGCAACCTACCTTAGGGGGATAAAATACGTTCAAATCCCCACCACGCTTTTGGCGGGAGTAGATTCTTCCGTGGGCGGAAAAACCGCAATCGATTTATCTAGCGGAAAAAACCTTGTGGGTGCGTTTTATCAGCCTGAAGCCGTTATTTGCGACGTTGACGTTTTTAACACGTTGCCGCAAGACGTTTTGGACGGCGGAATGGGCGAAATAGCAAAATATGCGGTTTTAGACGGCGCTGTGTATTCTTTGATAAAACAAGGCGGTTATTCTTATACCGATTTGGTTTATGCCTGTGTTGACTACAAAAGGCGCATAGTTGAAGAAGACGAGTTTGAAGGCGGGAAAAGAAAACTGCTTAATTTAGGGCACACCCCTGCTCACGCAATAGAAAGGCTTAGCGGCTATAAAGTTCCGCACGGCGTGGCTGTTGCGGCAGGAGTACGGTTTATACTTGAAAAGTCCTTAAAACACGGATATTTAGAAGAAAACGCTTATAAAGATTTGGTTTCCGTTTGCAACAAATGCGTAAAAGCGGACGGAATACCGTATACAGCGGCACAACTTTGCCGTGCGTGTCTAACAGACAAAAAGCGTAAGGGAGATTATATATCTTTAATGATGGTTTTCGGTTTAGAAGACGTGAGAGAAATAAAAGTTGGCGTAAACGAGTTAGAGGAATACTTTTTATGAACTTAAAAATTACCCCCGCAAGGATAAAAGGGAAATTAAACGCAATACCTTCTAAATCGTATGCGCACAGGATAGCGATTTTAAACTTTTTTGCAAAAAATCCTCCCGTGTGCGATTGCGGAAATTTTTCTTCTAAAGATATTCAAGCCACAACGGATTGTCTTAAAAAAGTAATTATCGGAGAAAACAAAATAGATTGCGGAGAGTCCGGTTCAACGCTAAGGTTTTTGCTACCGTGTTTATCTGCAATCGGCGGAGAATTTGAGTTTACGGGACACGGCAAACTTATGCAAAGACCGAATGAAGAACTTTTTAAGGTGTTAAAAGAGCACGGCGTGACCGTGGAAAGCGGAGAAACTATAAAGATAAACGGAAAACTTACTGGCGGAGAGTATTTTATCAGGGGAGATATAAGCAGTCAATACGTTTCGGGGCTATTGATGGCGCTTCCGATATTAAAAGAAGATAGCAAAATCGTGCTTACAACACCGCTTGCTTCTTCTCCGTACGTTGACATAACGTTGGAACTTTTAGCAAAATACGGCGTAAAAGTAGAGAGCACGGATTATGGTTTTTTTATAAAGGGCGGTCAAATTTATAGCGGAAACGCTTTGCCCGAAGGGGACTTTTCAAATGCGGCGTTCTTTTTTGTTTTGGGTGCTATAGCGGGCAAAATAACGATGAAAGGCCTAAATATAAATAGCGTTCAGGGGGATAAATACATTTTGGATATTTTATCCGCCGCAGGGGCTAAAATCAAAATAAAAGAAGATAAAATAACGGTAAAAAAATCTAAGCTTAAGGCGTTTAGTTTCAGTGCAAAATCTTGTCCGGATTTAGTTCCCGTTGCGTGCGTGTTGGCGGCTGCCGCTAACGGTAAAAGCGTGATATGCGACGTGGAGAGATTAAAGATAAAAGAAAGCGACAGAATAGAAAGTACGCTTTCTATGCTTAAAGCGTTTGGAATCACAGCGGAAAGCGACGGAAAAAGCATAATCGTTACGGGCGGAAAGATAACGGGCGGAAAAGTTGATTCTTTTAACGACCATAGGATAGCAATGTCCGTTGCGGTGCTTGCCGCAGCGGCAAAAGGGGATAGCGTGTTAACCGATGCGCTTGCGGTAAACAAATCTTATCCGGAATTCTTTAAGGATTACTACAAAGTAGGGGGTAAAATCTTTGAAATTTAACGATAAAGAACAATCGGTTTTTAAAGGAAAAAAAATAAAACTAACAGTTTTCGGCGCTTCACATTCTAAAGAAATAGGCGTAATTGTAAAGGGGCTTGGCGGAATGGTTTTCGATAAAGTCGAACTGCAAGAGTTTATGGATAGGCGCAAACCGAAAAACGCAGTTTTCTCTACAAAGAGAAAGGAGGGCGATAAGCCGGAATTTATCTACGGAGAAAAAAACGGAAGATTAAAAAACAAATTTAAGGCAGTAATAAAAAATTCCGATCAAAGAAGCGGAGATTATAAAAATCTTGTAAAAACGCCTCGCCCTTCGCATGCGGATTTCGTTGCTTGGCAAAAGTACGGCGAAGGTTTTGATTATAGGGGAGGAGGAAAGTTTTCGGGAAGGCTTACGGCACCTATTTGCGTGGCGGGCGGAATAATTAAACAAAACCTAGAAAAGGCGGGTATAACTATTGCGGCATACGTAAAGCAAATAGGAAACGTTAAGGCTAAGGGGTACGAAGATTTTAATCAAGAAGAAATAACTCAAGCCCTAGTGGATAAAGATTTCCCCGTTTTAGACGGACAGGCAAAATCCGCAATGGAACAGGAGATAGAGTCCGCAGCAAAAGACGGTGATTCTGTAGGCGGAATAATAGAGTGCGTTATAAACGGCGTGCCGATAGGTGCGGGCGAATATATGTTTGACAGTTTAGAGGGGATAATTTCTTCTTTGGCGTTTGCTGTACCTGCGGTAAAAGGCATAGAGTTCGGAAGCGGATTTAATCTTGCCGCAATGAGAGGAAGCAATGCAAACGACGGTTTTTATTACGACGAAAATTTAAATGTAAAAACAAAAACTAATCACAACGGCGGAATAAACGGCGGAATGGCAAACGGAGCGGCTATTACGTTTAGAGTGGTTATTAAGCCTACGCCGTCTATTTCAAAAGAACAAGACACTATTGATTTGGACGCTAAAAAGAACGTAAAACTAAAAATAAGCGGTCGACACGACGCTTGTATCGTGCCTAGGGCAGTGCCCGTTATAGAAGCAATATCGGCAATAGCCGTTTACGACAGTATTTAAGGAGAAACACAAAATGGAACTAAACGAGATAAGAAAGAGCATAGACGACGTAGACAACGAGATAGCAGATCTTTATCAAAAGAGAATGGACTTGATTAAAGAAGTCGTAAAAGCAAAAAAACAAAGCGGAAAGGCTACCTTAGATCCGGATAGAGAAAGAAATATTCTTTTAAGAGTAAGCGATAGGGTAAAAGAAGAAAATCAGGTATACCTAAAAAGGGTGTTTGAAACTCTCTTTGAAACAAGCAGAGCCTATCAAACAACTTATGCAGAGCCGTTTTCTGAAATTAACGAAAAGATAAAAAGCGCGCTTTGCAAGGGTGAATTAGAACTCCCCGCAAAGGCAAAGGTTGCCTGCCAAGGCGTTTCTGGCGCATATTCCGGCATTGCGGCGGACAGGCTTTTTGAACTTGCCGATATTTCTTATTTCAAAAATTTTGAAGGCGTTTTTCAAGCGGTTGAAAAGGGCTTTTGCAAGTACGGCGTGTTGCCGATAGAAAACAGTTATGCAGGTTCGGTTAATCAAGTGTACGACCTTATGAAAGAACATAAGTTCTATATAGTAAAAAGCGTAAGATTGCCTGTTTCGCATAATTTGGTCGTTAATAAAGACATTAAACTTAGCGATATAAAAGAAATTGTTTCGCACGAACAAGCACTTAATCAATGTAAACGTTATTTGGAAAAGTTTAACGGCGTAAAAATAACGCCTTGTCCTAACACCGCCGTGGCGGCGAAAACAGTTGCGGAGAGCGGAAGAAAAGATTTAGCGGCGTTATGTTCTAGAGAGTGTGCGGAGCTTTACGGCTTAAAGTTGTTAGAAACTAACGTTCAAGATACCGACAACAACTACACTAGGTTTATTTTGATTGCAAAAGATATGGAGTTTTATAAGGGCGCGGAAAAAATAAGTATAATGACTACTCTTCCGCAAAACGCCCCCGGTAGCCTTAATAAATTGTTGTCTAAATTTTCAAACATGGGCATAAACCTTACCAAGCTAGAATCTCGCCCGATAGTAGGTTCTAGTTTTGAATTCGTTTTCTATTTTGATTTTGAATGTGATATAAAAGAAAAGGCAGTACAAAATTTGATTGCGGAATTAAACAATTCTACAGAGCAATTTACCTTTTTAGGAGCATATAAGGAAACGGTTTGATATGACCAAAGAAAAAAAATTCGGTCTTTTAGGAAAAACTCTTAAACACAGTTATTCTAAAACCATACACGGTTTGTTGGGCGATTACGGCTACGGCTTGTATGAAGTGGAAGAAAACGAGCTTAAAGAAGCGGTAGACGGGCTTGACGGCTTTAACGTTACAATTCCTTATAAAACCGAAATAATTAAGTATTTAGATATAATAGACGACAGCGCAAAAGACATAGGCGCTGTAAACACCGTGATAAAAAAGGACGGAAAGACGTTTGGATATAACACCGACTTTTACGGCATGAAATATATGCTTAATTACGGTGGCATAGATATTTGCGGCAAAAACGTTATGATTTTGGGCAGTGGCGGAACAAGCAAAACCGCAGAGGCAGTGTGTAAAAGTTTGGGCGCGAAAAATATTGTAAAAGTATCTAGAAACGGCGAGATAAATTATTCTAATTACAAAGAGTTAAAAAACACAGAGGTAATAATAAACACCACGCCCGTAGGCACTTTTCCTAATAATTACGATTGTGTTGTAGATATTTCCGCTTTCGATAATCTAGAAGGCGTTGCGGACGTTGTGTATAATCCAAACACCACGCTTTTGTGTTTTAACGCAAAATCCGCTGGGATTAAGGCGATAAACGGGCTTTCTATGTTGGTTGCGCAGGCAAAATACGCAAAGGACCTTTTTACCGGTTGCGTTGCGGACGATTTTGAAATAAAAGCCGTCTACGATAGAATATTAAAAGATAAGTTAAACGTGGTTTTAGTGGGAATGCCGGGTAGCGGAAAAACTTCGGTAGGGAAAGAAGTTGCAAATATACTTGGCAGAGAGTTTATAGACACGGACGCCGAGATAGAAAAAAAAGCAAAAAAGAGTATTCCTGAAATATTTGAAGAGAACGGAGAAGAATATTTTAGGGCATTAGAGAGCGAAACGATAAAAGAAATTTGTAAGCTTACGGGCAAGGTGATAGCAACCGGCGGCGGGGCTGTGGTAAAAAAAGAAAATTTATATCCACTTTCTTCTAACGGTAAAATTTTTTGGATAAAAAGGGATATAGAAAGTCTTGCACTTTCCGGAAGACCGCTTTCTAAAAACGCCGCTACGGTAGAAGCGCTTTACGCTGAAAGAAAAGATAAGTACGCTGCGTTTGCGGATAAAACCGTTTTTAACGACGGGGATATAAAAGATGCGGCAAACGAAATTGCAAAGGAGTTTTTATTATGAAAATTTTGGTATTGAACGGGCCGAATATAAATATGTTGGGCATTAGAGAAAAAAACATTTACGGAACAGAAACTTATAAGTCGCTTGTTAAACTCATTAAAAAGTCGGCTAAAGAAAACGGGGTTTCCGTTCGTTTTTTTCAATCTAACCACGAGGGGGCTTTGGTCACTAAAATTCAAAAAGCGTATAATAAATACCAAGGTATAATTATAAATCCCGCAGCCTATACTCATACCAGCGTTGCAATATTAGACGCACTGAAAAGCGTGGCTATTCCCACGGTGGAAGTACATATATCTGACGTTTCTAAAAGAGAAGATTTTAGACAGGTGTCTTTTGTAAGTAAATACGCATTCAAAACGATTGCCGGGCAAGGCTTTGAAGGGTATTTATCGGCAATAAAAGAACTTGTTTCTTTATACGGTAAAAAGGCGTAAAATTAAAAAACGACTATAACTTTTTAACTCTCCCTAAAACAAGCGGGGGAGTTTTTTGCAGATAAAGTTTAGGCTTTTTTCATATACAGCCGTTTGATTTCATATTATGAGTATTATGGAATTATCTTTTAGTCAAATAAAAAAGAGAGAGGTAATCAACGTATCAGACGGGCGTTCTTTAGGTTATCCCATCGATATTACTCTAAATTTTCCTAAGGGGACTTTTTCGGGAATAACCGTTCCGGGGAACAAAAAGAACTGCATATTAAGGCTTTTTGACAGAAACAAAACGTTTATAGACGAACGCCATATCTTAAAAATAGGAAGCGACGTTATTTTGGTAGACGTTAAATGCGGAGATGCTTGCGGCGATAACGTGGATTTAGCGCACAGACCAAAGGGAAGAGAAGAAAAACCACACTGTCCGCCGCCTTGCGGACCGTGTTCTCCTATGCCGCCGCACCCCGATTGCGAAGAATTGTTCGGAGGCAACAACGGCAGAATAGATACGGGAGATTATTAAGCGTTTTATTGCCTGCGTAAAAAAATTTTAAAACCCCCTTGAAAAGAAAGGAAGCAGGGTTTATAATATGGTTAGTCGCAAATGATAAGGGAGCGACGGAAAGCACTATAAAAAGGGGGACAATATATGGGCGTAAGTGCCGATAAAATTAGGAACGTTGCCATTATAGGACATAGCGGAGAAGGTAAAACAACGCTTTCGGAAGCGATTTTGTTTAACGGCGGAACTATTGACAGACAAGGTAAAACCACGGATAAAAACACCGTGATGGATTTTGACGAGCAAGAAACTTTAAGGGGAATATCTATTTCGCTTGCCACGGCTTATACAGAATGGCAGGGCGTAAAAATCAATTTGATAGACGTTCCTGGGTTTTTTGATTTTAAGGGAGAGTTTGAAGAAGCATTGAGAGCGGTAGCATCTGCGGTTTTGGTTGCAGATGCCAACGGGCAGGTTTCCGTTGGCGCAGAAAAGGCGGTTGATTATTGCCTTAAAAATCGCGTGCCGCTTATTATTTTTATAAACGGTGTGGATAAAGAAAACGCAAACTACGTTAAAACAGCAGAAGCGTTTAGAGAAAAATACGGAAAACGAATTGCTACTATGCACACGCCGATAATTAGAGAAGGCAAAATGAAAGGATACGTGAGTATCATTTCGGGAAAAGCTTACGAATTTAAGCAGGGCGGAAGAACGGAGATTCAAGTGCCCGAAAACTTGAAAGACGAAGTTGCTTTGTTAAAGGATTCTTTAACGGAAGCGGCTGCGGAAACAAGCGAAGAATTCCTTAATAAATTTTTAGAAGGCGGTTGGCTTTCTAACGACGAGATAATAGTGGGCGTAAAAAAAGGTTTGTTTAACGGGGACACGATACCGGTTATGGGTGGTTCTGCGCTTATGAATCACGGTGTAATAAACCTTATGAACGAGATTGTAAAAATTTTACCTTCGCCTATAGAGAGAAGACCTGTCAGCGCAACGTTGGGAGATGAAATTGTAGAAGTTTCTTGTGACGAAAACAAGCCTTTCTCCGCACAAGTGTTTAAAACGATAGCAGATCCGTTTGTGGGTAAACTTAACTTAGTGAGAGTATTCACGGGAAAACTTAGAAGCGGAATGACGGTTATAAACACTGCAAACGGCGAAAAGGAAAGAATTAACGGCGTTTATCTTATGAAAGGCAAAAAACAAGAGTCTGTAGAAGAACTTGTTGCCGGTGATATAGGTGCTGTAAATAAACTCTCCTGTACTAACACGGGAGATACTTTGGCGGACGAGAATTTTAAGGTTAAGTATGAAGAAATACATTTTCCCAAGCCCGTTTTGTCTATGGCGATCCGTGCGGCAAAGAGTGGAGAAGAAGATAAGGTTTTTCAAGGTTTATCAAGACTGTCCGAAGAAGATCCGACGTTTAGGATAGAGAAAGATAAAGATACGGGCGAAACCGTAATTCGCGGGCAGGGAGAAACGCAATTAGACGTTTTGTGTAAAAAGGTAAAGGCGAAATTCGGTGCGGAAGCCGTGTTAAGCACGCCTAAGGTAGCATTTAGAGAAACTATTACAACAGCCGTTGAAGCGGAAGGAAAACATAAAAAGCAAACGGGCGGCGCAGGGCAATACGGCGTTGTAAACATTCGCTTTGAAGCGGGTGCCGCTAACGGAGATTTTGAGTTTGTGGACGCAGTTGTCGGCGGTGCCGTACCAAGACAGTTTATACCTGCGGTAGAAAGCGGACTTATAGAAGCAAAAGAAAAGGGCGTTTTGGCAGGTTATCCTATGGTAAACCTTAAATGTACGCTTTTCGACGGTAAATATCACCCCGTAGATTCTAAAGAAGTGGCTTTCGTATCGGCGGCAAAACTCGCTTACGACGACGCTATAAGAAGGGCAAAACCCGTTATATTAGAACCTATTTATTCTTATAAAATATCCGTTCCGGATAATTATACGGGCGATATTCTGGGGGATATGAATAAGCGCCGCGGAAGAATTTTGGGAATGGGAACCGTAGACGGATTGCAAGTTATATCCGCAGAGGCTCCTCTTTCCGAAATGCTAAAATACGCAACGGACCTATTGAGTATTACACAAGGTCGTGGGGCGTTTGAGTCGGAATTTTTAAGATACGAAGAAGTTCCGTTCTCTGCAACCGAAAAAATTATTGCGGATGCAAAAAAGTAGAAGTAAAAAATTAAACGCTAGAGGTAATAATGATATTAACTATTTGCCCTAATCCGAGCATTGATTGCACTATTGAATTAGACAACTTAAACGTGGGCATGTTAAACAGAGTAAGAAGCAAGGTGGAAACGTATTCCGGAAAAGCACTTAACGTTGCCAAAGGAATTGCAAGGCTCGGCGGAGAAAGCATTGCTACGGGATTTATGTTTGACGACCACGGTAGCATTTTTGAGAGAGTGCTAGAAAAAGAAGGCGTAAAACATAAGTTTGTTTACAGTAAAGGAAGGGCAAGAGTTAATTATAAAATAATAGATAAGCGTTCTATGCTTACGGAGATAAACGACCGTGGAGAAACGGTGGATAGAGATAAGCAAATAGAACTTATAAATTTGGTAAAAGAACTTGCCGTTGATAAGGAGGTTGCCGTGATGAGCGGCAGCCTTCCTAGCGGTGTAGAGCCTGAATTTTATAACGAAGTTTTATCCGTTGTGCCTAAAAACGTGAAAATTATCGTGGATACCGAAAAAACTAATATGGAAAGCGCGCTTAAAGGAAGAAACGTTTTTATGGTTAAACCTAATCTTAGGGAACTTGAAAGTTTTGCGGAAACGGAAGTAAAAAGCAAGGCGGACATAATAAAAGCGTGCGAAAAATACTTAAATCTAGGTGCGGAAAACGTACTGGTTTCTTTGGGGGCAGACGGGGCGCTTTTGACTAACGGCAAAGAAAATTATTTTTGTAAAAGTCAAAACGTTGCGGTAAATTCAACGGTAGGCGCAGGCGATTGTATGATTGCCGCAGTTTGTTTCGGATTGACGCACGGCGCTTCTAAAAAAGAGATATTGAGAATGAGCGTTGCCGCAGGAACGGCTTCTATTACCACTAGCGGAACAAATCTTTTTTATAAAGACAAATATCAAGAAATTTACAATAATATTTTTGTGGAAACTCTTTAATTAAAAATAAAAAAGCATAAACGGTTTGCAAATACGCAAACTGTTTTTGTTTATGCAAAACAAATTTTTTAAAAGGGTAAAAGATTTTTTCGGGGTTTTAATAAAAACCCGAATTACAACGGTAGCCGCCGCTTGGGTATATTACTTCTTGCTTGCGCTGGTTCCGCTTGCGTTTTTGCTTATAGCGGCTTTTAACGTTTTCGGCATAGACGTTTTTGCAGAAATACTTTTAAGGCTTCCGGAAGAGTTTAAAGACGTGGGATATGCAGTTTTACAAACGGCGGAAAACGCATCTAAAACGTTAACCCTTTTTTTCGTTATCACGGTTATATTTTCCGTTTCTTCTCTGATAGGACAAATGGCAAAAGACGGAGAGTACATTTACGGGATAAAAAGCAGGTATAGAAAAGGTATTATGAAGAGAGTATCTTCCGTAGTGGCTTTGGCGGCGCTTTTTTTAACGTTTTTATGCGCAGGGTTGCTGTTTTCTTTCGGGGGAAGAGTTTTTGCCGGGATTTCATCATTTACAAAAGGCGGAAAATTTTTAATCGTTTTTATTTTTACTTTTGTGGTTTTGTTTTGTTATGCGGTTCTCGTTTTGCTTAACGGGTTTATCAGCCCTGTAAAACTGAATTTTTCTTTGCTTTGCACTGGTGGTTTGTTGTCTTTGTTTATATGTTTTGCGGGAACGATCGTCTTTATTTTATACTTAAGACTGTTTAACGGATACAACGCCTTTTACGGAAGTCTTGCCGGAATAGTCGCCTTTTTGTTGTGGGTGTATATTTTAATGCTCGGCATAGCGGCGGGACCCGTTTTTTGTATGAGTTTTTATTACGGCGAAAAAAATAAAAAAGAGTAATGTATGTAAGCGCTATCCGAAAAATTATTGCGCACGTAAAGCATAAAGCCGTTTCAGTTGAATGTGTGGGGGCAAATTTGCCTTTCAAAAAGTTGTAAGTTGATTGCAAACGCGTTAAATATGTGTTATACTAAATAAAACTTACGATAACTTTTGGAGACAGAAATGGGAGAAGGATTAACCGGCGCTAAAAACGTTGAAAATAGCATTGCTGAAAAAGAAGAATTTTTACCCAAAAAAGGATTTGGATACGGATGTTATTTGTTTTTTAAAAGAACGTTCGATATTTTTGCTTCGGGCTTGTTTTTGATAATTTTTTCTTGGCTTATAGGACTATGTTTGTTAATAAAGTTTTTAGAAGACTTTCATAATCCGGTTTATGTTTCCAAGCGAGTTGGCAAGGATGAAAAAGAGTTTAATTTTTATAAAATAAGGTCGATGAAACCGAATGCAGAAGAGATAAAACAACAATTAATTGATGCAGGATTAAATGAGGCTGATCCACCGGCGTTTAAAATGAAAAACGATCCTAGAATCACTAAGTTCGGTAAATTTTTAAGAAAAACATCGTTAGATGAGTTGCTTCAACTAATAAATGTGTTTAACGGAACAATGAGCATAGTTGGTCCTAGACCGCCGCTTAAAGAGGAAGTTGAGAAATATACGGATTTAGATAAGAGAAGACTTTTAGTTAAGGGCGGTTTATTATGTACTTGGCAAATACAAAAAAATAGAAATACTGTCAAGTTTGCCGATTGGGTTAATATGGATGTTGAATACATAAAAAATCAAAGTATAGTATTGGACGCTAAAATAATTTTAAAAGGCATTTTTGTAGTATTATTTGATCACAGCGGAGAATAGTTTTTATGAGAATTTTGCAGATAAGTAAGTATATGTATCCATATACAGGTGGAACAGAGCAGGTGGCAAGAGACGTTATCAATTCGCTAAAAGAGCACGAACAAAAAGCAATATGCTTTAGTAGTGACAAAATGTCTAAAACCGATAAGGTAGACGGAGTAGAAATTAGGCGTGTGGGATGTCAATGTAAAATAGCGTCCCAATCTATCGCTTTTGGATATAAAAAAGAACTTGAGTTTATATTACGGGATTTTAAGCCGGAGGTCGTTATATTCCACTATCCGAATCCCTTTGTCGCTAGGTATTTATTAAAATTATTAAAGCGTTTTCCTAAATGCAAGTTGGTGCTTTACTGGCACTTGGATATTACGAAACAAAAGTTTTTGAAACTGTTTTTTAATAAGCAAAACAAAAGACTTCTTCAAAGAGCGGACAAGATTGTGGCTACAAGCCCCAACTACATAGAAGGTAGCAAGTATTTATCCGCATATAAGCAAAAGTGCGTTGCAATACCTAATTGCGTTTCGCAAGAAAAAACTATAACTAGTGAAATTGCCAAAACCAGAAGTGAAGAAATTCGCTCTTCCGCACAGGGAAAAACCATTTGTTTTGCATACGGCAGACACGTTCCTTATAAGGGAATGGAATATTTGGTAAGGGCAAGCAAGCTTTTAAGCGACGAGTTTATTGTTTATATTGCAGGTAGCGGACCGTTGACGGATTCCTTAAAAAAACTTGCTTCCGGTGATAAAAAAGTTATATTTTTGGGAAAAATATCTAACGACGAACTTATTGCGCATATTCTTTCTTGCGATATATTCTGTTTTCCTTCCATTACTAAAAACGAGGCGTTTGGAATAGCGCTTGCAGAAACTATGAGTTATGCTAAACCTTGCGTTACGTTTAATATTCCTCAATCCGGCGTTAATTACGTTTCTCTTAACGGAGTGACGGGGATAGAGGTTGAAAACGGAAACGTAAGTGCATATGCGGAGGCGATTGATAAGCTTGCAAAAAATCCCGCATTGAGAGAAGAATACGGTAAAAATGCAATGGAGAGAGAAAGAGAGTTGTTTGCGTTTGAAAAGTTTAGCAAAAACGTGAACAATCTAATTTCGGAGATAGAGGAAAATAAATGAACGTTTTCGGTGTAATTATGGCTGGCGGCGGCGGAACAAGGTTTTGGCCGCTTTCCAGAAACGAATATCCTAAACAATTACTAAATTTAACCGGAAAAGACGCAATGGTAAACGAGACGGCAAACAGGCTTTCTCTCGTGTGTGAGCGCAATAACCTTTACGTTGTCACAAATATTTCTCAGGCTAAAAAGATAAGAGAAATATCAAAGGATATAATTATTTCTAAAAACGTGATAGAAGAGCCTGCGGCTAGAAATACCGCGGCTTGTATAGGTTATGCGGCGGTAAGAATAATAAAAGAGCACGGAGACGGGGTTATGATTGTTTCCCCGTCAGATGCGTTTATAAAAGACGAAAAGACGTATGCTGAAATATTAAGCACGGCGGTAAAAGCGGCACAAGAAAGCGATAATTTGATTACCGTTGGTATTACGCCTACTTTTCCGGCAACCGGCTACGGATATATTCAGTTTGAAAGATCGAATAAAAAAATAAAAAACGTAAAGCGTTTTGTGGAAAAGCCGGATATAGAAAAGGCAAAAGAGTATTTAGGTAGTGGAGAGTATGTTTGGAATAGTGGCGTATTCGTTTGGAAAGCATCCGTGATAATGGAAAAGTTTAAAACCCTGCTTCCGGACGTTTATTCCGACTTAATCGAAATAAAAAATGCGATAGGCACGGATAAAGAAAAAGAAACGGTGGAAAGGATTTATCCTTCTATCCGCTCTATATCCGTAGATTACGGCATTATGGAAAAATCTCAAAATATTTGCGTTATTCTCGGAGAGTTCGGTTGGAACGACGTTGGTAGTTGGGATATGATGGGCGTTTTGAAAGAGAAAGATAAAAACGGCAACGTTTTATGCGGAGATACCGTTTGCGTGGATACGAAAAACTGCGTTGTGTATTCAAAAAAACGCTTAGTTGCTACGGTCGGTATAGAAAATTTAGTCGTGGTGGAAACGGAAGACGCAATTATGGTTTGCCCTGTTGACAAGGCGCAAGAAGTAAAGAAAATAGTAGACGAATTGAAAAACACCGGCAGAAAGGAATTGCTGTGATGAATTATAGGTTAGAGTATGAAAAGTGGCTTTCGTCAGATTGTTTTGACGACGAAACCAAAAGAGAACTTTTAGAGTTGAAAGACGAAAAAGAAATAGAAGACAGATTTTATAAACAACTTTCTTTCGGAACGGGTGGTTTGAGAGGCGTGATAGGTGCCGGCACTAACAGAATGAACGTTTACACCGTTGGAAAGGCTTCTCAAGGACTTGCGGAGTTTGTAAAAGATCAAAATGCAAACGGAAGCGTGGTCATTGCATACGACAGCAGAAGAATGTCTCCGGAGTTTGCGTTGAGAGCAGCACTTATATTTTGCGCAAACGGATTAAAAGCGTATTTGTTTGAAAGTTTGCGTCCTACGCCAGAATTGTCTTTTGCGGTAAGATATCTAAACGCTACCGCTGGCGTAGTTATAACGGCTAGTCATAATCCGCCGGAATATAACGGCTATAAAGTGTACTGGTCTGATGGCGGGCAAATAGTTCCTCCTTACGATAGGCTTATAATTGACAAAGTAAACTCGGTAGAAAATTACGAAGATATTAAGGTTATTTCTAAAAGCGATGCCGAAAATTCCGGATTGTTGAAAGTGATAGGTAAAGAAATAGACGATGCTTTTACTTTAGAGATAAAAAAGCTTACGCTAAATCCCGAAATAATAAAAGAGCAGGCAAATAATCTTAAAATAGTATATACCCCGCTTCACGGTGCGGGAAACATACCCGTAAGAAGTATTTTAAGCGAACTCGGTTTTGAAAAAGTTTGGGTTGTTCCGGAGCAGGAACTGCCGGACGGAGAGTTTACAACGCTAAAATATCCTAATCCGGAAGATCCCGCTGCATTTACTTACGCATTAAACTTGGCAAAAAAAGTGGGTGCGGATATAGTTCTTGCCACCGATCCCGATGCGGATAGGCTTGGTATTTACGCTTTAGATACGGTTAGCGGAGAATATAGACCGTTTACGGGGAATATGAGCGGACTTTTGATTTGCGAATATATTCTTTCTCAAAAAAAAGAGAAGGGGCTTCTTCCAAAAAATACTAAAAACGGTGCTATTGTAACTACGGTTGTGTCCTCTAAAATGGCGTTTGACATAGGTAAGGAATACGGGCTTACCGTAAAAGAGGTTTTAACCGGATTTAAGTACATAGGCGAGCAGATTAAGTTATTTGAAGAAGCGGTAGCTAAAAACGGCGGAAAGTTGTCTTTTGAAAAAGGCGCTTACGAATATTTGTTCGGATACGAAGAAAGCTACGGCTGTTTGATAGGCACGCACGCAAGGGATAAAGATGCGGTGTCCGCCGTGGTTGCACTGTGCGAAGCGGCTGCCTATTATAAATCCAAAGGCATTACCTTATGCGAACAAATGCAAAATATTTACCGTAAGTACGGTTTTTATAAAGAAACGCTTTACACCGCAACGATAAAAGGTGCGGACGGTGCTAAAAAAATAGAAAAGATAATAAACGGGCTTAGACATAACCCGCCCGAACAAATAGGTGAGTTTAAGGTGGTTTCTCTATCAGATTTTTTAACGGGAGAGAAAACTAATATCGTTGACGGGGAAAAGAGCCGAATTTCGCTTCCGGTAAGCAACGTTTTGTATTTTGAGTTGGAAAACTCTTGTTGGTGTTGCGTTCGCCCGTCCGGAACTGAACCTAAAATCAAATTCTACTTCGGCGTAAAAGACGTAAACGAGAAAAACGCCGAGATAAAGTTAGAAAAATTAAAGGAAGAATTACTAAAAATTTCCGAATAGGAAATAAGAAAGGATAGTTTTTTAGAGATGAAATGTATAGTGCTTGCAGGGGGTAGCGGGGATAGACTTTGGCCGTTATCGAGAAAAAATTTTCCCAAGCAGTTTATGGAAATAAGAAAGGGACGTTCTATGTTCCAAGAAGCCATACTCCGCAATATGCTCTTTTGCGACGAATTTATTATTGTCACGAATAAAAAGTACGAAAATATAGCCAGAGGACAGTTGCAGTCTTTTCAGGGGCTTAATTATATTTTGTATCTTGAAAATAAGCCGATGAAAACAGCGCCTTCTGTAATTATTTCGGCGCTTTACGCTCAACCGGAAGAAGAACTTTTAATAGTTGCCACGGACCATATTATAGAAGGGGAATATACGCACAGTATCTTAAAAGCAAAAAATGTTATAAAGGCGAACAAGATAGCAACTATAGGAGTGCGTCCGCACGATGCAAGCGAAGCGTATCACTATTTAGAAGTAAAGGGAAACAAGGTAAGATTTACCGACTACCTTACTAAAAACGGTTATTATGACTGTGGAATTTATGCGGGCAAAGCGTCTGTTATACTTGAATATTGCGACAGAGCGTTTGTAGAGCGTTGCCGAAACATAGGCTTAGAAAACAACGTTTTTGAAGACCACAACGACGACAGTATTTGTTTGGGGCTTGATAAGGTATTAAACAGCAAGGGATTAGAGCTTGTAGAGGCTTATTTTAACTGGACGAGAATTACGGATATATCTTCTTATTGTCAATATATAGGCAGAACGGGGATAAGCAACGTTAACACCATAGAATCGGACAATAAAAACGTTGAAATAATAAATAAAGCCACGGAACAACTTATAGTTGCAAACGGACTTAGAGACGTGCTTATAGCAAACACGAGAGATGCCGTTTATATCACGCAAATAAACAGAGAGGGTAATATAAGGGAACTCTCTAAAAAATACTACGAAAATAAAAGTCACTATTTTGACGAGTCGCCTATTCTTTACGAAAAATGGGGTATTACGGAACTAATAAACAGAACCTCCGCTTGCGAGATAAATAGAATTACGGTTTTTCCCGACAGGTCTTTCAGTGACATTGCGGAAGACGGTTTTGCGGTTAATTATTTCGTTGCGGACGGTGAAGCGAGAGTTTCTACCGATTCTTTAGACAGAAAGAGATTTGCAAAAGATTCTAGCGTGTTGTTTAAGAGCTTTACCGAATATACCATATCAAACGAAGGTAAAAAAGACCTTGTTATGATTCAAACTAAAAATGCGGAAACTACTAAAGACGGGAAAAAGAAAAAGCCCGCAACTAAAGAAAGTTTGGTTAAATTAAAGCCGGTGTTTAAAAATTCACTTTGGGGCGGAACTAAGATAAGAGATTATCTAAAAAAATCCGTCGGTGATATGGAGTACGTGTCCGAAAGCTGGGAACTATCCGCACACCCCGCGGGGCAATCCGTGGTTGCAACGGGCAAGTATAAAGGGCTTAGATTTAGCGATTATGTTATGGCGATAGGTAAGGACCAACTTGGGTGGAAAACTCAAGGATACGAAAGGTTCCCGCTTATGATAAAGTTTATAGACGCAAAGCAAAGCTTGTCTATTCAGGTTCACCCGAGTGAAGATTATGCCTTTCCTAAAGAGGGCGATTACGGCAAAAACGAGATGTGGTATATAATGAATGCCGAACCGGGAGCGTTTATTTACATAGGTTTTAATAAAGACGTAACGCCTGACGAAATTAAAAACAGAATTCGTAAAAACACTTTGGTGGAAGTGCTCAATAAAGTTTCGGTCAAAAAAGGCGAAGCGTATTTTTTAAGAGCGGGCACGGTACACGCCATAGGTGCAGGTTGTCTTATTTGTGAAATTCAACAGTCTTCTAACGTGACTTATAGATTATACGATTACGGTAGAAAAGATAAAAACGGCAAATTGAGAGAATTGCAGGTAGATAAAGCGCTAGATGTTATCAATTATAAGAAAGAAAAAGAAATTTTCCGTTCTTTTGCCGCTAGCAAGTTGCAAGAAGGCTACGTTGAAAAATTGATAGGTGAGTGTAAGTATTTTAGTGTAAAAAAATACGAGGTGAACGGCACGCTTAAACTTCTTCCCAGTGAGTCTACTTTCCAAGCGATAGTTATTATAGAAGGAAAGTGTAAAATAGGAAACGGCACGCTTACTTACCCCACAGAAATGGGGGAAACGTGGTTTTGCGGCAGTTGGGACACCATAGAACTGAACGGAAAATGTTCTATTTTGGTCGCTAACGTTTAACTGTATAAAAAAGGAGTCTTTTACGGTATGGTAGAAGACTCTTTTAATATTGTTTGCGTGTTAATAAACGAAAAGGGGAAAAAGTAAAAGCGAGTAGCTTTTTATAAAGCCGCTCGCTTTTTATATTTTTTTGGAGATGGTTTGTATGCTTAGTACATTCCGCCCATACCGCCGCCGGCAGGCATTTGCGGGGGTTCGGGTTCTTTAATATCTGCAACAACCGCTTCCGTGGTTAAGAACACGCCGGCAACAGATGCAGCGTTTTCAAGAGCACTTCTGGTCACCTTAGTCGGGTCGATAATTCCGCTTTCTACCATATCGGTATATTCGTTGGTAAGTGCGTTAAATCCAAAGTTGGGTTTGTCTGCCTTTAATACTTCGTTTAAGATTACAGAACCGTCTAATCCGGCGTTTAGCGCAATTTGTTTTAAGGGGGCTTGAACCGCTTTAAGAACTATTTCCGCACCCGTTTTTTCGTCTCCGGATAGCGTAGCAACGTAGTTGTTTAATGCGGGAATAGAAGAGATAAGTGCAATTCCGCCGCCGGGAACTATGCCTTCTTGAACAGCAGCCTTGGTTGCGTTAAGAGCGTCTTCTATGCGGAGTTTCTTTTCTTTCATTTCTATTTCGGTAGCCGCACCAACGTTGATTACCGCAACGCCGCCTGCAAGTTTAGCAAGGCGTTCTTGTAATTTTTCCCTGTCATAATCGGAAGTGGTTTCCGCTATTTGCGCCTTAATTGCAATTTTTCTTGCTTCTATAGTAGCGGGATCTCCAGCACCGTTTATTATGGTAGTGTTGTCTTTATCTACTTTTACGGTAGACGCTCTGCCTAGCATATCCATAGTCACGTCTTTAAATTCATAGCCGAGTTCGCTAGAAATTACCGTACCGCCAGTAAGAATTGCTATGTCTTCTAACATTGCTTTTCTTCTGTCGCCAAATCCGGGTGCTTTTACCGCTACGCAGTTGAACACGCCTTTAAGTTTATTTACGACTAACGCAGCAAGCGCATCGCCTTCAACGTCTTCCGCAATAATCAATAAACGCATACCTTGCTGAGCAATGGGTTCTATTACGGGTAAAATTTCTTGTATAGAAGAAATCTTTTTATCGGTAATTAAAATCACGGGGGATTCTAAAACCGCTTCCATTTTGTCGGTGTTGGTCACCATATATGCAGAAGCATAGCCTCTGTCGAATTGCATACCTTCAACGGTGGTAAGCTCCGTTTTTGTCGTTTTGCTTTCTTCAATGGTGATTACGCCGTCTTTTCCAACTTTTTCCATTGCTTCGGAAATAAGATTTCCTATTGCTTCGTCTCCTGCGGAAATAGAGGCAACTTGGCAAGTATCGTTTTTATCCTTTACGGGTTTGCTAATCCTTTTTAATTCTTCTACGGCAACGTTTACCGCACCCGAAATACCTTTTTTAAGAATTACGGGGTTTGCGCCCGCAGCAACGTTTTTTAATCCTTCGTTAATCATTGCTTGCGCCAAGATTACCGCAGTAGTAGTGCCGTCGCCCGCAACGTCGTTAGTTTTGGTAGATACTTCTTTAACTAACGCTGCGCCCATATTTTCAAACGCATCTTCAAGCTCTATTTCTTTAGCGATGGAAACACCGTCGTTAGTAATAAGGGGTGCACCGTATTTTCTATCTAAAACTACGTTTCTGCCCTTAGGTCCTAAAGTTATTTTTACGGTATCCGCTAGGGTATCAACACCCTTTTGAAGTGCCTTTCTTGCTTCTTCACCGTTCTTTAATTGTTTAGCCATAATTATAATCCTCCCAAAATCAGTCTTCTACGACTGCCAAAATATCACTTTGGCGAATAATTGTTAAATCTTTGCCGTCAACCTTAAATTCACTGCCGGCATATTTAGAATAGAGCACGGTGTCTCCTTCTTTTACTTGCATAACTATTTCTTTTCCGTCAATCACGCCGCCGGGACCAACAGCAACTATCTTTGCCATTTGTTGTTTTTCTTGCGATGCGGACGGAAGAATAAATCCGCTTTTTGTCTTTTCTTCTTTTTCTAGACTTTCTACCACTACTTTATCGAATAACGGTTTTACTTTCATTTTATTATTGCCTCCTTAAATTTAGCACTCTTTTGTTTCAAGTGCTAACACTAATTATATACCATAAAAAAGTTTTGTCAATAAATTACAACCAAAAAAAGGAAATTATTTTTGTAAACTTTTGTTGAAACGATTAAAAAACATCGATCGACAAATTTTGCCGACCGAATAGAGCGCTATTTTTCGTATGGTTCGGGAAATTCCGTAAGATTTAACAGATAATCCACGCTTACACCGTAATATAAAGAGAGTTTTATTAAAACTGCGGTTGGAATATCGTTTTCTCCCGTTTCGTATTTTGAATATCCCGTTTGGGACATATTGAGCTCTTTTGCTATTTGCGTTTGGTTTAGCCCGCGCTCTTTTCGCAGTTCAGATATTCTTTTATACATAATATAATCTCATACTTAAAGTATTTATAAAAATATTATAAATAATCTAATTCAGGTTATTAACTTTTAACCTAAACTAGGTTAAAATATATAAAACTGTATTAGTTAAGATTACGTTTAAGCTGTAGTGCTTTGATTGAGTGGAGGATGAATAGGTGTACGGATTTTTGTTGGTTACAGGGTTGATAATAGGTCTTGTTATATGTTTAGTTTTTGGGTCTTTGGCATCGGGTATTGCGGAAAGAAAGGGTTATTCTACGGGTGGATTTTTTCTTCTTGGATTTCTCTTTGGGCTTATAGGTTTGGTGATAGCGCTTTGTATGCCTGATATACAAGGGTACGAAGAAAAAAGAAGTTCTTATAGGCAAGCGCAACCGACGAAGTTAAACAGAGAACCTACCAAAGTAGAAAAAGAAGAAAACATTTGGTATTGTAAAAAATGCGGTAAAGCCAACTGGTCTAGCGAAATTTATTGCAGCTCTTGTAGAACAAGAAGAATGGGTGATGAAAAATGGCTTTGCGGAAAATGCGGAAAAGTTAATTCAGGAGACGTTGGCTCTTGCCCTGTTTGCGGAAAAAAGAAAATTAAATGGTAATAAAAAACAAATAAGTTTTACTAACAAAAAGACTAACGAAAAACCGTTAGTCTTTTTAATATATATAAATATACAG
>CAYVPW010000019.1:0-25368 GCA_964453915.1 uncultured Christensenella sp.
ATAAAAAAGTTAAATTAAAAACAAAAACCTACATTTTCACAGTTTTCAACATTAACTATGCGTAAAAGCCGTGTTTTGCGCATAGTTAAATATTTTGCCCTATTATATCAAATTGAAAAATGCAAGTATAAATCTACTGATTTTTATTGTTGACAACTGTTGATAACCCTGTTTTTTCATAGATAAAAATTTTATTAACTTTGCGCAAAATGTTTTATTCTGCTCTTTACATTTTAAAAAAACGGTATTATAATAATGGTATGAAAAACAGTTATTTTGAAAAAAGAGAAATCGATTGCCAAGAGCGGCTAAACAATATTATAAAAGATTTACCTTATTACGTAGAAGATTTTTTTATCGGTATAGAAAACCGTTGCTCTGTTCTCACAAGGCTAAACTATGCCTACGATTTAAGAGTGTTTTATATTTTTTTAACAAAAAAAATTTATAGAACAAAAAATATTGCTGAAATTGAACTTAAAGATTTAGCAAATTTGCAGGCTAGCGATATAGAATATTTTTTAAGTTATCTTAACCATCACGAAGTAAACGGAAAAATGGAAAGGTGTACGGAAACGGGAAAAGCAAGAAAACTCTCTACCCTACGCGCTTTTTATAAGTTTTTCTTTAATAAAAATCTTTTGCCTGCAAACACCCCTACTAAGGTTTCTATGCCAAAAATTCACGAAAAAGAGATTGTTAGGCTAGATACAAACGACAAAGTTGATGAAGTTGGCGATATGCTTTACGTTGTGGAAACGGGAAACGGGCTTACAAAAAAGCAAAAAGCATTTCACGAAGCAACAAAAGTTAGAGATTGCGCTATTATTACCCTGTTTTTGGGAACGGGAATTCGTATTAGCGAGTTGGTTGGTCTAAATTTAGAAGATATAGACTTTAATACAAATAGTTTTGTTGTGACAAGAAAGGGCGGAAATCGTAGCGTTTTATTCTTTAATAACGAAGTTGCGGAAGCGCTTAACGATTATATTATATTAAGAAATGCCGATAAAAACGTAAAAAAAGAAGAAAACGCCCTATTTTTATCTTTGCAAAATCATAGAATAGCTACAAGAACAGTTCAAGAATTGGTAAAAAAATATGCAAAAATCGCTTCTCCCCTAAAAAAAATTACACCGCATAAATTAAGAAGCACTTTCGGTACTAATTTATATAAGCAAACGGGCGATATTTACGTTGTTGCGGATTGTTTAGGGCATAAAGACGTAAATACAACAAAACGCCACTATGCCGCTATGACGGAAGACGTTAGAAAACGCGCGGCAAATTCTATAAATATTATAAAAAAAGATTAAAAATTATTCAAATTAAAGAAAACCACTCTTAAAATTGCCCTTTAAGAGTGGTTTTATAATATTTAACAGCTGTTTTTTGGCGATTTATAAAATATTTATGCAATTTTTTATAGTGGGTAAATACTAATTATCTTTTTCCGTGATAATTTTTGTTATTTTTATAATTTTATAGTTTTTATCGGTTTCTAAACATTTTCCGCAACTGTCGCATTTTTTTGTTGGGTCTAAATCGCAAAACTCATCACATTCGCCACAGTCTATACATTCTCTATCGTATAATTTACATTTTTGATTATTCATAAATTTTCTCCGAAAAATAAAAATATACTTATAAATCCATATTTTTTAGCACTATTTTAACGTGTTCGTAAGTAAGTCCGCCTTGCATATATGCTATATAAGGCGGTCTTATGGGTGCGTCTGCGGAAAGTTCTAAAGAAGAACCTTGAACGAAACACCCCGCTGCCATTATAACGGCGTCTTCATACCCCGGCATATCCCATGGTTCAACCGAAACGTGGCTATCTATAGGCGAATATTTTTGTATCGTTTGTATAAAAGAAACAAGTTTATCTTTATCGTTAAACTTTATCGCTCTTATAATATCGCTTGGAACTCTGTCGCTTGCGGGCGAAGTTTCGTATCCTAAACTGCTTAAAACTTCACCTATAAGCAAAGAACCTTTTAGTGCCTGAGAAACGGCGTGTGCTGCTAAAAACAATCCTTGATAAAAGTATTGATAACCAAATGCATAAGAGCCTACTTCTAATCCTATAGAAGGCGCGGTAAGTCTTGCGGCAATTAAATCTATACAGCTTTTATCCCCTACCACGTATCCGCCGGTAGGAGCAATTCCGCCACCGGGGTTTTTTATCATAGAGCCAGCCATAACGTTTACGCCAACTTCCGTTGCTTCGCTTTTATCAACGAATTCGCCGTAGCAGTTATCTAGCATAATTATACCGTTAAAACCCTCGTTTCTTACGAATTTTACAAGCCTTTCTATGTCCGAAATACTTAAAGCATCTCTCCATTCGTATCCTCTGGAGCGTTGGAGATATACCATTTTAACTTTATTGTTTTGTAAATAATTTTTGATAGAATCAAAGTCAAAGTCGCCGTTTTTTAACTGAATAACGTCAAAATCAACGTTATAGTCTTTTAGCGAGCCTATGCCGCTTCCGTTTATTACGTCTGATAAAGTATCGTAAGGCGTGCCGCTTACGGCAACAGCTTTGTCGCCCGGTCTTAAAAGTCCGAACAAGCAAAGTGACAATGCGTGAGTGCCAGATGCTATTGTTGGAGAGCAAATTGCAGCTTCTGCCTTAAATACGTCCGCAAATATTTGGTTTAAGGTATCTCTTCCTTCATCTCCGTATCCGTAGCCGCTTGTTCCAACAAAGTGGCGTAGTGCAACGTTGTTTTTTCTAAACGCATTAAGAACTTTTTCTTGATTGAATAACGCAACTTCTTCTATATGTTTAAATTTATCTTGTAATTTTTTTTCGCATTGCTCGATTAATTTTAGGTCTATCATAAGTACTCCGTAATTTTTTTTGCCCAGTTTTGAGGCGTGTCTTTATCTAGATAAATTAACTTATCTAACTGCTTAAAAAACGTTATTTGTCTTTTTGCATAGTGTCTTGTATTGATTTTTATCAATTCCTTTGCGTCTTCTAAAGAGATTTCGCCTTTTATAAAAGAAACAATTTCTTTATAACCAATACCTTGCATACACTGAAAACTTTCGTTTATGCCGCTTGAGTATAGTTTTTTTACTTCATCTACCAAGCCTGATTCAAACATTTTTTCTACTCTAAGATTTATTCTTTCGTACAGTTCGCTTCTGTCAAGGTTTGGAGAAACGGCAACGTAGTTATAATTTGGCGTTTTGTCGTCTTTAATATCGGATTTTTTTATTCCCGATTCGTATATCTCTAGCGCTCTTATAACTCTTTTTAAGTCGTTTTCGTGAATTTTGCTTGCCGCTTCTTTATCGACTTCTTTCAATATGTCGTAAACGTATAAATTACCTTTCTCTTGTGCTAAAAGCTTATACTTTTCTCTAACGGCATTATCACCTGTTCCGATTCCATAAGACAAATTATACAAAACAGAATTGATATAAAAACCTGTTCCACCGCAAATTATAGGTATTTTGCCTTTTGCTATAAGGTCGTCTATAATAGGCTTTGCCATTTCTCTATAATCAAAAACGGTAAATTGTTCCTTTGGGGAAATAACGTCTATTAAATGATGTTTTATTTGGCATTTTTCGTCTTCCGTCGGTTTTGCCGTGCCAATATCTAGCCCCTTATATATATCCATAGAATCGGCATAAATTACTTCTGAATTTAATAATTTTGCCAATTCAACAGCCAAAGCGGTTTTTCCGGACGCCGTAGGTCCGCAAACGATTATTAAATTTATATTATTCTTTTGAACCATTTGTCAATTTCCGTTCTAGTGATTTTTACTGCAACGGGTCTTCCGTGCGGGCATTTTAAACCTAAATCGTTTTTTAATAGCTTTAACAATTCTTCAATTTCTTTTTCGGAAAGTTTATCTCCGGATTTTATTGCGGATTTACATGCTTTTTGCGCTATTTTTTCAAATAAAACGTCTTTAACGGTTAATTTTTTTAGTATATCCACGTCAAATAAAACACCATCGAAAAATTTTTTTACGTCTAAATCGGTTAAATATGCAGGGATAGAATTTATTCTATAAGTATTTACACCAAATTCGTCTATATCAAACCCCATATCGTTAAAGAAAGAAATTTTTGCTTCTAAAAATTCGCTTTCTACGGAATTTAAATTTAATACGTAAGGAACTAAAAGCGGTTGCTTTACAACGTTTTTTTGATTATAAGCATAAACTATTTTATCAAAAAGAATTCTTTCGTGTGCGGCATGTTGGTCTATAAAATAAACGTTTTCTCCGTCTTCCAAAATCAAATAAGTATTTAACGTTTGACCAATAAGTTTAAGCTCTTTATCTATTTTTATACAGGTTTGTTCTTTAACCGTATTAGATTCGATAAGTGTTTCTTCGGCTTTTTTTCTTTCTAATTCTAATAAAAACTTTTTGTTTTCTTCAAAAATATCAACGTCTGCGTTTTTTTGTTCTTCTTTTATTCCGTTATAATTTGGTGATTTAATATCGTTTTTTTGTTCTTCTTTATTTACTTCGCTATCGGATAAAAACAATTTGTCAGAATCAAACAAAACATTGCTATGTGTGACATATTTATTATTAAAATCATTAGTTCTTTGTTGATTGTTTGGTACTTGCGTGTTTTTATCTTCTACTACTATATTTAACGCTTCTTGAGAACCGTCTAAAACCTTTGAAACAACAGAATAAAGCGCCCCGTATACTATTTGATTATTTATAAATCTTACATCTATTTTATTTGGATGAACGTTTACGTCTACCGCATCGGTTGGCATATCGATTTTTATAAAATAGAACGGGTATTGCCTTTTCATTAAATAAGATGAATAAGCGTTGTTTATTGCGGAAGCAACGGTTTGATTTAAAACATATCTCCCGTTTAGTACAACTGTTTGGTGACTTCTGTTTGGCTTTGTAAAGTTATGCTTTCCTAAATATCCGGAAATTCTTATTCCGTTTTTAATCGTGTCTATATAAAAACAGTTGTTTAACGTATTTATTCCGTAAACAGAAACAAAAGCCGATTCTAAACCGTCTCCAAAAGATTGCATTGAAACGCTGCCGTTTGCAACGAATTTAAAGCATATATCGGGATTTCCTAAAATAAATCTCGCCATACAACTTGCAATTTCGTTTTCTTCGGATTTCTCGCTTTTTAAGAATTTTGCCCTTACCGGTGTGTTAAAAAACAAGTTTCTTACGGTTATTTCCGTTCCGTCTATCGCTGCGGCGTCCTTTACGCCTTCTATATTTTCACCCTCGGCGTTTATTTCCGCACCTGCGGTTTGATTTTTTGTTTTAGAGCGAATTGTAATTTTTGACACGGAAGAAATGCTCGGTAATGCTTCTCCCCTAAAACCAAGGGTTGAAATCGCGTCTAAATCTTTAACGGAAGAAATTTTACTTGTTGCGTGCGGCATTAAAGATAACGGTAAATCTTCTTTTGCAATGCCGCAACCGTCGTCTATTACTTTTATAGAAGATATGCCGCCGTTTTCTATCCATACTTCTATTGATTTTGCTCCTGCATCGATAGAATTTTCTACAAGCTCTTTTACGACGGAACTTGGTCTTTCAACAACTTCTCCCGCGGCAATTCTATTAAATACTTTACTGCTTAATAAGTTAATTTTCCCCATATTTTTCCTTTGCTTTTTCGTATAAATCGGTTAACAAATTAAATGCTTTAAGCGGAGAAAGATTATTTACGTCTAAATCTAAAATAATTCTTTCTATCTCGCTTTCGCTTTTTAACGTTTTTTCTTTTTCTTCGCTTTCTAAACTATCGAATTTTAAATTTATCTCTTTGTTTTCTAGCTTCTTCAATATTTCTCTAGCTCTTTCCGTAAGCGATTTGTCAACGCCGGCAAGTTCGGCAACTTCTATGCCGAAACTCTTATTCGTTCCACCTCTAACGATTTTTCTTACGAATATAATGCCGTTTGGAACTTCTTTTACCGCAACTTTGTAGTTTTTAACGCCGTCTAGATTGCCTTCTAATTCCGTTAATTCGTGATAGTGGGTTGCAAAAAGTGTTTTTGCGTGAATTTTTTGGGTAAAATATTCTAATACTGCCCAGGCAATACTAAGCCCGTCGAACGTGCTTGTGCCTCTGCCTATTTCATCAAGTAAAATAAGGCTGTTTTTTGTTGCGCATTTTATAATATTCGCAACTTCGGTCATCTCTACCATAAAAGTGCTTTGGTCTGAAATTAAATTGTCGCTTGCACCTATTCTTGTAAAAATTTTATCCGTAAGCGGTATTTCCGCATGCGAACAAGGCACGTAAGAACCTATATGTGCCATAAGCGTGATAAGCGCAATTTGACGCATAAACGTGCTTTTACCAGCCATATTGGGACCGGTAATAACCATTGTTCTGTTGTCTAGATTATCTAAAACCGTATCGTTAGGAACGAAACGTTGCTTAGAGATTTTTTCTACAACGGGATGCCTTCCGTCGGATAAAACAAGTTTTTCTCCAAAATCTTTAATTTCGGGCAGAACGTATCCGTTTTCTCTTGCAACGGTTGCCAAAGCAATTACAACGTCTAAATCAGAAAGAGCGTCCGCCGCAGTTCTTAGATCTTCTATTCTTTCTGTTAAAGCCACTCTTACGGATTCAAATATTTTTGCTTCTAAAGCAAGCGCTTTTTCGGCACTGCCGAAGATTTTACTTTCTAAATCTTTTAATTCTTCGGTCACGTATCTTTCGGCGTTGGCAAGCGTTTGCCGTCTTATATATTCGTAAGGAACCATATCTTTAAAAGAATTGGTTATCTCTATATAATACCCAAAAACTCTGTTATGAGAAATTTTTAGATTTTTAATGCCCGTTCTTTCTCTTTCGTCCCTTTCTAGTTTGGCAACTAAAGCCTGACCGTTTTCTTTAAAAGACCTAAGTTCGTCTAATTCTTCGTTAAATCCGCTTTTTATATAATTGCCGTCCTTCATAACGGAAGAAGCGTCCGGATTGATGGCGGAAGAAATTAGAGAAACTATATCCGAAAAATCTTTTAGATTTTCATCGATTTTTCTTACAAACGGTGCGCTAATTCCCGAAAGCTGAAATTTTATACTTGGTATATTTTCTAAAGAATCTCTTAATGCAATACAGTCTTTAGGGTTGAGTATTCCGTTAGAAATCCTTCCGCTTATTCTACCGACGTCTCTAACGGAAGAAAAAATATCTGAAAGCCCTTGGCGAATAAGGTTGTTTTCATAAAAAGCCTTTACACCACCTTGCCTATATTCTATTTTAGATTTATCGCACAAAGGAGAAAGAATCCAACTTTGCAGTTTTCTTGCTCCCATACTCGTTTTTGTTTTGTCTAAAAGCCATAATAAGGAGCCGTATCTTTTTCCGTCCCTTAGGGTTTTTACTAATTCTAAATTTCTTACGGCGTTAACGTCTAACGTCATAAAATCGTTGTTTTTTACTATTTTAACGTCTCTAATAACGTCTATAGAACTTTTTTGCGTTTGTTTTAAATAAGAAACCAATGCTCCCACACTTGAAACGGAATTTTCCGATTCAAACGGATATGCGCTTAAAGAGATTACGCCAAACTGTTTTTTTAACGTGTTTTCTGCATTAAGTAAATTAAATTCACTCTCTAAAAAATAAGAAAATTTAGGCAAAACTCCGTATTTTATTAGCGGTAGTTCTCTAAATTTTTCTTCCGCCTCTTTGTTTGCAATTATTTCTGCGGGAGAAATTTTTACTAATTCGTCAACAAGTTTTTGCGCGTAGTCTTCTCCGTCTATTTTTTTAACAAAGAATTCTCCGGTAGTAATATCCGCCCAAGATAAAGCTGCTTCTTTTCCGTTTACACAAACGGAAGCCAAAAAGTTGTTTTTAGTCGCTTCTATTAGTTCGTTATTTGTAAGCGTTCCGTTTGTTACGATTTTTATAACGTCTCTTTCAAAAAGTTTGCTGTTGTCAGAATTTCCTAACTGTTCGCATATTGCAACTTTTTCGCCCATGGAAACAAGTTTTGCAATATATTGATCCGCAGCATGATAAGGAATTCCGCACATGGGTGCGCGCTTTTCTTCTCCGCAATCTCTACCCGTAAGGGTTAAATCAAGCATTTCGGATACTCTTATAGCGTCTTCGTCAAACATTTCGTAAAAATCGCCGAGTCTATAAAACACAACGCAATCTTGGTGCGCCGCTTTTACCATGCGATAATGCTCCATCATAGGAGACGTTTTTTTCTTGATAGTACTACTCATTTTTTTACCTTTTTGTGTTTAGTCTATAACTTCGCCTATTAGTGAAATTCCGCCGGTTTTTGTTATTTTAACCATTACGAATTGCCCTATAAGAGAATCGTTTCCGTTAAAATACGCCATTCTTCCGTATTCGTCCCTGCCAAGATATTTCTTTTTCTTTTCGTCGTACCCTTCACATAAAATCTCTACGGTTTTGCCTTTATAAGATTTAGAAGTTTCTCTGTTAAAAGCGTTTTGAATATTTATAAGTTTAATAATACGGGCTTTGCTGATTTCTTCCGGAATTTGTCCCGCCATTTCGGCTGCCGGTGTTCCGCTTCTTTTGGAATAAATAAAGGTGAATGCGCCTGAAAAGCCCACTTTTTCTACTAAATCAAGCGTGTCTAAAAAATCTTGCTCACTTTCGTTGGGAAAGCCTACCATTATATCGGTTGTTATTGCAATATCCGGAACTATTTTTCTTAAAGTGTCTATTTTATTTAGATAATCTTCTCTGGTGTAGTGCCTGTTCATTGCTTTTAAAACGTTATTAGAACCGGATTGCACTGGAAGGTGAATGGAATGGCAGATGTTAGCGTTTTCTTTTATTATTTTTGCAAGATTTTCGGATAAGTCTTTCGGGTGGTTCGTCATAAATCTAAGCCTAAATTTAGCATCGATTTTTGCAACTCTTTCAAGAAGTTCAGAAAAAGTCGTGCCGATATCTTTTCCGTAAGAGTTTACGTTTTGTCCTAAAAGCGTGATTTCTTTATATCCTGCTCGTATAAGTTTTTTACATTCTTCTACAATGTCTTCGGGGTTTCTGCTTCTTTCTCTTCCCCTTACATACGGCACGATACAATACGTGCAAAAATTATTGCAACCGTACATAATGTTTACCCAAGCGTTTGGAAAACTTGTTCTTGTTTTAGGAGTTCCCTCTATAATTTCCCCTTCTTTTTCCCAAACGTCTATCACGGTTTTTTTGCGTGATTGTTTTTCTAATAAAAGGGATTTAAAATCTTCAAGATTATGCGTTCCGAAAATAATATCGATAAAAGGAAATTTTTGATGCAGCTCTTCTGCTTTTCCTTTTTGCTGAGTCATACAACCGCCGACTGCAATAATAAGGTCTTTGTTTTTCTTTTTAAGTTGTTTTAATGCACCTATATTGCCTTCGGCTCTGTCTTCTGCATTTTCTCTAATGCAACACGTGTTAAAAACTATTACGTCCGCAAAAGATTCTTCTTGCGCCTTTTCGTAGCCTAAATCGGTCAATATCCCCGCGATTTTTTCCGATTCGTGGAGATTCATTTGACAGCCATAAGTGATAATAAAATATTTTTTAGTAGAATTTTCCATACTGTTTAATCATAAACTATTTATCTTAAATTGTCAATTTTTATTGCAATTTTATTATAAAACCACGATAATTGTTTTTTAATATTTATACGGGTTAACGTTTACATAAAATCATTTTAGCGTTTCATACTAAAAACGTATGAAAAATATAAAAAAACCGCTAAAAATATGTTTGTTTATTATTATTGCTCTGTTTATTGTTGTTTTAGGTTTTGCTTTGTATTGTGTTGTGATAACCGCAGGGGCAAAAATAGACGAAAATAAATTTTTAAATACAAAAAATGCAATAGAATACTATGATTGTGAAAATAATTTATTGACGGAAAAAATCGGCGATAATGCGGTGACTGATTTTTGCAACGTTCCGGAACACGTTAAAAACGCTTTTATAGCCATTGAGGATAAGCGGTTTTATTCTCATAACGGGGTTGATTATAAAGGGCTTTTTAGGTCGGTTCTTAATAATATAAAAAGTTTTTCTTTTAAGGAAGGCGGCTCTACGATAACGCAACAACTTATAAAAAACACGCATTTAACAAACGAAAAAACCTTAAAAAGAAAACTTGTGGAGATAAAACTTGCAAAAAAGTTAGAGAATAAATATTCTAAAGACAAAATTTTAGAAACTTACTTAAATACAATTTACTTTGGTAATAATTGCTACGGAATTACCGCTGCAAGTAAAAATTATTTTAGTAAAAAACCAAGCGAGCTGAACGTAAACGAAAGTGCTATGCTTGCAGGGATTATAAAAGCGCCCTCTTACTATTCTCCTTTATCCAACGAAGAAAGGTGCTTAAAAAGAAAAAACACGGTGCTAAAAGAAATGTTAAGTCAAGGCTACATCGATAAAGAAACTTTTGATAATTTTTACAATAAAAAAGTTGAACTTAAAACACAAACGGATTATAACGATTCTTATTTGGGGCTTATAAGGCAAGAGATGGAAGAGTTTATGGATAAATACCCTAAATATCAAAAAAAATACAAAGTTTATACCAATTACGACGCAAAAATGCAAAACATATTAAATAATTCTTTTGATGAACTGGATTTAAAGGTAGATAAAAGTGCGATAATTATCGATAACGATTATAAAATAAGGGCGTTTTTCAGTACGTGCGGAAATTTTAAAAGACAAATGGGTTCAACAGCAAAACCCCTATTCGTATATGCCCCCGCAATAGAATTAAATACGGTGTGCCCGTGCACAAAAGTGACGGATAAAGAAACCTTGATAGACGGCTACAAGGTGAAAAATTATAAAGATAAATATTACGGTGTCGTAAGCGTTAAAGAATCTTTATCTAAAAGCCTAAATTCCTGCGCCGTTCAAATACTTAACGCTACCGGAATAGAAAAATCTTTATCTTTTGTTAAAAAAACAGACATTGAAATTACGGATAAAGATTATAGACTAAGCGCCGCCTTGGGCAACACGGAAAACGGCGCAAAAATAACCGAAATTGTGGGTGCTTACAACGTTTTTGCAAATAACGGAGAATACAAAACGCCCAAAGGTATATCTAAAATTACCGATGAAAACGGTAAAGTTTTGTATAAAAACGAATTAAAAAAAGAAAAAGTTTTTTCTAGCGATACGGTTTCTTTGATAAATCATATGTTAAAAGACGTTGTAGAAAACGGAACAGCCAAAAAATTGTCCTTTTGTAATTTAAATTTATATGCAAAAACAGGCACGGTGGGCACCGAAAACGGAAATACGGACGCCTATACTATTTCTTATACAAAAGATTATTCTTTGGGAGTGTGGCTTGGAAACGAAGATTGCTGTTGTATGAAAAACGAAATAACGGGCGGCTCTTACCCTGCGGACGTTTCCGCTTATATTTGGAAAGAGCTTTACGCATGTAAAAATTGTTTGCCTATTAAAGACGTTGATATTGAAGAAGTAAAGTTAGACGGTTTAAGTTTATCTGAAAACAAGATAGAATTATCAGAAGATATTGCACCTAAAAAATATATAGTTAAAGAATTTTTTAAGAAAAGCAATATGCCGCAAGTTCTTTCTAAAAGATTTTCTTCACCAGAAATAGAAAATTGTAAAACGCAAGTAAAAAACAATGTTTTTTCGATTGAATTATGCGTGGCACAATATGTTGATTATAAAATTTATAAGTCTTATATGAACAAAAAAGAACTTATATACGATAGCAAAATAAACGGCAAGAAAAACATTATTACCGATTCGTTAAAAGGCGATATTCAAACTTGCGTTTATTCTGTTATACCCTATTACAAAAACGAAGACGGAGAATATTACGGAGAAGAAATTTTTTTAGACGAAATAAAATTGCCGAGCGTAAATCTCGGCAATAACGAATGGTGGATTGATTTAGATTAAAAGTTATAGACTAATTGTTTCTATATTATTAAGGGCTTCTTCTATAAGTTCTTCTACGTTTAATTTAGATTCGGATTTTATCACTCTTTCTAAATTAGGTTTTATTGCCGGGAATTTTGGTAAAAATACCGTGCAACAATCTTCGTAAGGAAGAATAGAAGTTTCGTAAGTATCGATTTTTCTTGAAATATCTATAATGTCTATTTTGTCAAATGCAATTAAGGGTCTTAAAACGGGCATAGTCACAACCGAGTTAGAAGAAGTTATACTCTCTATCGTTTGACTTGCAACCTGACCTAAGCTTTCGCCTGTGATAATTGCTTGGTCGCCAAGTTTTTTTGCCAAACGTTCCGCTATTCTCATCATAAACCTGCGCATTAAAGTTATCATAAATTCTTCTGGACAATGCTTATGGATTTCTTCTTGAATATGTGTAAAAGATACAATATGTAAGTTAATTCCGCCGTTATAAGAAGAAAGTTTTTTAGTTAATTCAATAACCTTTTCTTTTGCAGCTTCACCTGTGTAAGGGAAAGAATGAAAATGCAAGCAATCTAATTTCATTCCCCTTTTTGCAATCATATAGCCGGCAACGGGGCTGTCTATTCCGCCGGAAATCAAAAGAAGACCTTTTCCCGCAGAACCAACCGGCATACCGCTCATACAATGAACCGTTTCAGAATAGATAAACGTTTTGCCGTCCTCTCTAATATCAACGTAAACGGTAAAATTCGGTTCTTTTACGTCTACTTTAAGATTATCTCCAAACTTTTCTAAAACTCTTCCGCCCAGCAACATAGAAGTTTCCATTGAGTTAGGAGAAAACGTTTTGTCCGCTCTATTTGTGGCAATTTTAAAAGTTCCGTTCTTTTCTTTGCAAACTTCAAAAACCGCTTGCGTAATTTTATCTAAATTATTTTCTGTCACAAACGCTAAACTATACGTGTGAATACCCGCTATCTTTTTTAATCTTTCGGTAATAATTTCGTAATCGTTTTCGTCAAAGTTTTCAAGCAGATACCTGCTGTGCATAGCGGTAAAATCTACTTTTATGTCTTTTAGAGAGTTTTTAATATTTTCTTTTAAAAGTTTTTCAAAATACCCTTTGTTTTTTCCTTTTAAGTGTATTTCGCAATACCTTATTATTATTGCCTTTTCCATGGTTATTTCATTATCCTTTTTAGATTAAGTATTTTTTCGTTAATAATTTGAACGGCTTTTTGTGCCTCCTCTAAGGTGTTTTCTGCGGAAAAACTGATTCTAATAACCCCGTCTAACACTTCAAAACCGTATCCGCAAGCCTCTATCACCCTGCTAAAACGGTTTTTAGAAGAGCATGCCGAACCGTTGCCTACAATAATACCTTCCGTTTCAAGGGTGTGCATAACAACTTCGCCCCTAAGCCCCTTTGCCGAAACGGTTAAAATATACGGGCTTGAATTTTCCGCCGATAAAACGGTAAAAAGATCTTCATCTAAATTCTCTATCATAAAATCTTTTATTTGTTTTACAGCATTAAAGTTTGTGTTTAAGTTTTTATAGTGGCAATCCATTGCGTATTCAAAAACTTTTATACCAAAAACGTTTTCTGTTCCGCTTCTAAGTCCGTTTTCTTGCCCGCCGCCTATTATATACGGCTTAACGTTTAAGTTCTTTCTTTTTATAAGTGCGCCCGTGCCTTTTAGCGCATTGATTTTATGTGCGCTTACAGAATATAAATCTATATGCTTTGAAAGTTTAAACGGTATTTTACCAAACGCCTGAACCCCGTCTGAATGAAAAATAATTTTAGGGTTAATTTCTTTTAGCGTTTTCGCTATAAAATTAACGTCGTTTATAGCGCCCGTTTCGTTATTTACGTGCATTATAGAAACAAAATCCGTTCTATTGTTTTTTACAAACTCAAAAAGTTTATCGGTGTTTACAGAACCGTCTTTATTAAGGGGAATAAACTCTACTTTTTCTCCACGATTTTTTAATTCTAAAAAACTTTTATAAACTGCCGAATGTTCGCCTAAATCGGTGATGAAAGTGCCGTGCTTAACGGTGGAAAATATGGCTTGATTGTCGCTTTCCGTACCGCAAGAAGTAAAAATAACTTCAAAAGAATCTAAAGAAACGCCTAAATTTTTTAATAATTTCTCTTTAGTCGCTTTAAGTTCTTTAGAAACTTCTAAACCGCCCTTATATAATGCGGACGGATTATAATAATATTGTTGGTTAAATAAATTTGCCTTTTCAATCGCTTGTAAATAAGGTTTTGTTGTTGCGGCATTATCTAAGTATATCATTTATAGTCCTTTTCTATTATGTATTTATTAGAATATTTCAAAACGTTAACCATTAACTGTTCGCTACACTCAAAAACAAGCAAAACTTTTGTTTTATCTATATTGTTTACAACAAGATAAAAAAAGTCTTTTCCTTCGGACGGCGTTTTGTTTGCGGTTAACTGAACTACTTTAAGTTCCGGATACTTTAGATAATTAAAAAAAGTATCACTTCCGAATTTGCCCAACTTTTCTATTTTATCTGTTGTAAAAGAATAAATAAATTTTCTTCTACTGTTTTTTATTACCTTAGATATCCTGAGTGAACCGCTTACAAAAGTATAGTCGTAATCTAAACAAAACCTGTTTTTAAGTAAATAAAACAAACCGCTTGTAAGTATAAAGCCTATTGCAGGAATTACTATTAGTAAAACGTTTAAAAAAGTATTTCCCGTGCCAAGTTTATCAAAATCCGTCGTTCCTAGCATTAGCCCAACGTAAACGCAGCAAACTAACAAAAATAAAATACTTAACCCGTAAAAGGTATAATATTTAGTTTTTCCGGATTTTTCATTGCGATAAACCGCAGTTTCTTCATAAAATATTTCTTGCAAAGTTTTTACCTCTGATTGTATTTTAGCATAAAAATATAAATTGATAAACTATTTTAGCGTGATAATAGTCACGCCGTTTTCACCTTCTCCGTATTTACCGCGGCGAAACTCTTTTACCCTTTTATCTTTTTTAAGGTTTTCTCTTATTGCTTTAAGCAAAATTCCTTCTCCAACACCGTGTATCACTTTTATTTCTTCTAAGCCGTGCATAACAGCCTGCACAATAAAGTCTTCTAATTCACTTATCGCTTCTAAAGAAGTTTTGCCTATCACGTTTATTTCAGCAATCGGCAAGCCGCTTATCGCTTTTCTGGACACCAAAACTTTTTCTTTATCTTTTTTTGGCTTTTCTACGTTAAACACGTCGTTCGGCTTAACAATTGTGCGAACGCTGCCTATAGAAACTTCTATTTCTTTTTTAGTTGGCTTTATAGAAGTGATTTCCGCATAAGAATTTATAGACTTTATATAGCATTTATCGCCTATTTTCAAATCCGAAAGATTAGCCTTAATCATTTCTATTGGCGTATCTTCAAAATCGGTAGAAAGATATTTACTGTTTTTTAATCTGTTTTTTAGTTCGCTTGCTCTAAAAACTTCTTTGCTTTCTAACCCTGCTTTTTTAAGAATAGTTTTTAATTCGTCTATAATTTCTTCGGCTTCTTCAAGTTTGTCCGCAACTATTCTTTTTGTTTCCGCCTTGCTTGTTGCGTAAATTTTTTCTCTCTCTTTAATAATGCGTTCTTTTTCTTCTTTAATTTTTTCAAGCTCTGCATTTTTTTGCGCTTTAATGTTTTCTAATTCTTTATTTAATTCATCAGATTGCCTTTTGCTTTCTTCGGCTTTTTTTAGTATATTTTCAAAAGAAATCTTATCGTCTGACAAATTGTTTTCTGCATCTAAAATTACAGAGTCTTCAATGCCCAAAACTTTTGCAATGTGAATTGCGTTTGAACTGCCCGGAATACCTATATTGATTTTATAAAGCGGTCTAAGCGTTTTGGAATCAAATTCCATAGATGCGTTTTCTATTTTGTCGCTGTTTACCGCAAATTCTTTAAGTTTAGAATAGTGAGTAGTTATAATGCCGAAAGCGTTTATACTAATAAGCTTTTTTATCAACGCAAGTGCAAGTGCGCTTCCTTCTTCCGGGTCTGTACCTGCACCTATTTCGTCAAGTAAAACCAAACTGTTTTTATCTGCAACGCTAAGTATGTTTTTAATGTTTATCATATGAGAAGAAAAAGTAGATAAACTTTGTTCTATACTTTGTTCGTCGCCAACGTCCGAATAAACGCCGCTAAAAAATGAAACTTTACTGTCATCGTCCGCAGGAATAAAAAGCCCGCTCATTGCCATAACGGTTATTAAACCGACTAATTTCAGTGTAACTGTTTTTCCGCCCGTATTAGGACCTGAAATCAACAAAAAATTATACTTTTCGCCCAAAGAAACGTTTATTGGCACAACTTTATCTTTAGCAATTAAAGGGTGTCTTCCCCTTTTTATGTCTATTATTCCTTTATTGTTAAGGTTAGGATAGGTGCATTTGTTTGCAAATGAATATTCTGCTCTTGCAAAACAAAAGTCTAACTCTATCAAATTTTGATAGTTATATCTTAAAGCGTCGGTCATAACTGAAACTTTTGCCGTAAGATCAACTAATATTCTGTGAATTTCGTTAGCTTCGTCAAGCATTGCCCTTTTTAGGTCGTTATTAAGTTCCATAACCATTTCCGGTTCTACAAAAACCGTTGCGCCGGAAGAAGACTGGTCGTGAATAAATCCTTTTACAAAACTTCTGTATTCACTTTTAACGGGAATTACGTACCTGTCTTGGCGCATTGTCACAACGCTTTCTTGCAAATACTTGCTAAAACCGCCACGCATATAAGAGTTAAGTTGATCCCTTATTTTAGCATTTAAAGAATGTATGCTTTTTCTTATAGAAAAAAGTTTAGGAGAAGCCGTATCGCTTATTTCGTCTTCTGAAATAATTTTAGAAGATATTTCCTTTTCAAAATCTTGATTAGTAAATAACAAAGACGAAACGTTTTTTATCAATTTAAGTTCGTCGTCGTTTACGGATTCAACGGCGTGTTTAACCGTTCTTGCACTTTTAAGGTTAGAGGCAACGTTTAATAATTCGGCATTATTAAGCGTCCCTCCCATATCAACTCTCTTTAATTCTTCATCAATATTTTTGCAAAAGTATATTCCGCCTATACTATAAGTAAAAATATACTTATATGCTTCTTTTGTTTTTTTAAGCAAAAACTCCGCTTCCGAAAAATCGGAAACGGGATTAAACTCTTTAATAAGTTCTTTTGTATCGTATAAAACGGCATAATCGCTTACGGAAGAAAGAATTTTGTCGTATTCTATAGACTTTATAGTTTTTGCCGAAATCATTTTATCTTAAATCCGCATCAAATTCTCTTTTTAAGTTTTTAAGTATCTTTTTAATTGCGTTTTCTATTTCTTCAACTTCCAAAGTTTTTTCGTCGGAAACGAAAACCAAATTAAACGCCATACTCTTTTTGCCTTTTTCTATTTGCTCGCCTTCGTAAACGTCAAATAAAGATAGTTTTTCTAAATGTTTGCCGCCGGAAGATTTTATCACGTCCATAATATCTCCGCAACTTACGTTTTTATCTACGGAAATAGCAAGGTCTCTTTCTACTTGTGGGAATTTAGAAACGTTTTTATAAGAGATTTTTGTATTGAAATGATTTTTTAATCTTTCATAATCTAATTCTCCGCCGTAAACGGGCTTATCAACGTCTAATTTATCTATAATTTCCGGATTGATTTGTCCGAAATAACCAACAAACTTTCCATCAACGTAAACGTTTGCCGCTCTCGTCGGGTGCATTCGTTTTAAGTTGCAAGGTTCGTATTTTACCCTTGCACCGTAGCAAAAACTTTCTATAATGCCATCTACAACGCCTTTAAGAGTAAAGAAATCTTCGTTTTCACCAAAGATTACCATAGAAAGTGCTTCTCTCTCTTCGGGAAGTTCAGTCATAGGTACTTGTTTGGGATAATAAGTTTTTGCAAGTTCAAATAATCTGCCTTCAAAGTTCTTTCTTGCAATATTAGAACAAGCTATTTTTACCGCAGAAGGTAAAAGCATGGTTCTCATAACCATTAAATCCTCACCTAACGGATTTATTATTTTAACAAAATTTCTCTCGTTAGAGTCTTTGTCAACCTTAAACAAATCAAAATCTTTTTCCGAAACGAAAGAATAGGTAATCATTTCGTTAAAGCCAAAACCGGTTAAAAGATTTTTTAAACTGTCCGTTTGCTTTTGTTCTAAAGTTTTGCCGCCGCTTGTGATTTTGCTTGTTTTTAGCAGAGTGGGTTCTATATAGTCGTATCCGTATTCCCTAATTATTTCTTCGGCAATATCGGGATAGTCGTCCATATCTTCTCTGTATAACGGAATTTTTACGCTTATATCGTCTCCGTTGATTTTTACTTCAAAGTTAAGATTAGTTAAAATTTCTTCTATAATATCGTGAGAAACTTCAATACCCAAAACCGCATTGATTTTACTGAATGTAGTGTTTATTATCTTATTTTCAAGTTTTTCGTAGCACAAATCGTATTCGTCGCAAGCGATTTTGCCGCATTTTAACTTGTCAATCAAATTAAGCGCTCTCTTCATTCCAAGTTCAACGGTATAAGCGTCTACGCCTTTTTCGTATCTGGAAGAAGCATCGGTTCTTTGCCCTAACGTTCTGGAAGTTTTTCTTACATTATCCCTAGCGAATTTGGCAGACTCAAATAAAACGGATTTAGAAGTATCTTTTATTTCACTGTTTAATCCGCCCATAACTCCTGCGATAGCAATGGGCTTACTTGTATCACATATCACAAGATTGTTTTCGTTCAAGGTAAATTCCTTTTCGTCAAGCGTGATAATTTTTTCGTTTTCCGTTGCTCTTCTTATAATAATTTCGTTACCTACGATATTTTCTTTATCAAAAGCGTGCATAGGCTGACCTAATTCTAACAAAACAAAGTTTGTAATATCAACTACGTTGTTTATAGAGCGAAGCCCCATTCTAAACAGCCTTCTTTTTAACCATAAAGGTGATTCTTCAATTTTTATATCCGAAACGTAGTGAGAAATATATCTGGGGCACAAGTCGGGTGCGTTATCTATTACTTTAACAATTTTTTTAGTTGATAAATTCTCGTCTACAGTATAGGTAAAATCGGGTTCTTTAACGTGCTTTTTCAACACCGCAGCAACTTCTCTTGCTAAACCAAAAATCGACTGGCAATCAGGGCGGTTTGCGGTCACGTTTATGTCAAATATAACGTCGTCTAAATCAAGTAAATTCTTAACTTCTTCGCCAAGAGGCATATCTTCGGATAAAATTAAAATTCCGTATACGGAAGCGCCTTTATACCAGTCGTCCGTAATGCCTAATTCTTCTCCGCTACAAAACATTCCGCAAGACTCTACCCCCCTAAGCTTGCCAGTTTTAATCTTTTCGCCGTTAAATAAAGTAGAACCGTCTAAAGCAACGGGAACAACTGCTCCAACAAAAATATTTGTCGCTGCAGTAACAATTTGTAAAATACCGTATTTGCCTGCATCGACTTTTGTGACAGAAAGTTTGTCGGCGTTGGGGTGTTTTTCTATTTCTATTATTTTACAAGAAACAATTTTATCTATTCCACCTGCGGTGTAAATCATATCTTCAACTTCAAATCCGCAAGAGAACAATTTGTTTTTAAGTTCTTCCGGAGAACAAGCTATATCAACGTAATCTTTAAGCCAAGATAATGGTGCTTTCATTTTTTATCTCCTATTGAATTGTTTTAAGAATTTAACGTTATTTTCAAATAAGGTTCTTATATCCGAAATGCCGTATTTAATCATTGTAATACGCTCTATTCCAAGTCCAAACGCTAAACCGGAATAAACGGAAGAATCTATGCCGCTTGTTTCTAAAACCTTTTTATTAACTACGCCTGCGCCCAAAATTTCTATCCAGCCCGTTCCTTTGCAAAGGCTGCAACCTTTGCCGTGGCACTTGCAACAAGTTACGTCTACTTCTACGCTAGGCTCTGTAAACGGGAAAAACGAGGGGCGGAAACGGGTTTTTGTTTCGCTATCGAACATTATTTTAACAAATTCGTCTAACAATCCTTTTAAGTCGCATAAAGATACGCCCTTATCAACAACCAACCCTTCTATTTGATGAAACATAGGAGAGTGAGAAGCATCGTCGTCCGCACGGTAAACCCTACCGGGACTTAAAATTTTGATAGGCGGCGCTTTTTTCTGCATAGTTCTTACTTGCCCCGGAGAAGTGTGCGGCCTTAATAAAATATTATCCCCGAAATAGAAAGTATCTTGCATATCTCTTGCAGGGTGGTCTTTAGGAATGTTTAACGCCTGAAAGCAATAATAGTCGGTGTCAATTTCAGGTCCTTCAAACACTTCAAATCCTAATCCCGAAAAAGCATCTATAATCTGATTTTTTACCATATTTAACGGGTGTATGCTCCCTAGCATAGGCATTTTTGCGGGAAGGGTGACGTCAATTTTCTCTTTTTCGTATTTTTGAGCCAACTCAATTTCTTTAATTTCTTTTTCCTTTTGCAAAATCAAATCGCTAATTTCGTTTTTAAGGTCATTAACCATCTTGCCAAACGAAGAACGGTTTTCTGCCGGAATGTCTTTCATTCCGCGTAAAAGAGCCGTGACTTCACCGTTTTTGCCAACGAAAGCAACTTTTACATCGTTTAAAGACTTGCTGTCTTTAACGGTTTGTAAAACGCTTATCGCTTTGTTTTTAATTTCCGTAAATTTTTCTTGCATGATTTTCTCCTAAAAATATAAAAACGCCCTAAAACATAGGGCGTTTTTAAACGCTGTACCACCTAATTTCGGCTAAATAATAGCCCTTATTGATTCTATAACGGGAATAACCGACACAGCCTACTCTACGTATAAATATAATTTCGGTGTGCAACTCCGAAGTGAATAACGCATAAAACGAATAAAAAACCTTTCAGCCAACGGATTTTTTTCTCTTAAAACGCCAAACAATGCGTCTGTCTTCATCACAGTTTTTTAAGATTATACCAAAGCAAACGAATATTGTCAAGAAAAAGCGGGCTTAATGCTTTTTATAATCAAAAAAGGTTGCCGTTTAGGTATATTTCGGGAACCTTACCAACGATAACCGCTTCGCTTACGAGAATTTTAGAACTACAAGAAGTCGTTTTTTCCTTTCCGCATGTAGAAACGTTTATCTCCGCAAAAACGTTTACGTATATAGAATGTAGCGTTTGATTTATTCCCACAGACTTAAATTCGCTTTCAAAGTCCGCATTTACAGAAGAAACGCTAAGCGACTTAAAATTTATATTTCTACCGTAGCCCGATAAAAATTTCACGCCCGAAAAAACCATAGAAGGAATATTAACCCCTTCTGCTATCTTTTTTTGCAGATTGTTTTGTGTTTTTATAACCATTTCAGTTTTTATGGAATTTATATTAAAAGAATTACTTTTTATCATAACAACGTTGCCTTCGGAATTTTTTTCTATCGTGATAAAATCCCCGTAATCGTTTTGGCTTTTTAATACCGATTCCGCCGCCTTGTTTATAGAATCTAAAGAATAATCTTTCGCATAAGAAGAAACGGCGAAAAACACGCTTTCAAAAACGATATTTTTGTAATACAAATAAATACTGAAAAATATTAAAAGCACGGATAATATCTTAAAAAAACGACGTGTTTTACTCTTGCTTGGCTTTTTCCTTTTAGAGTAATATATGTTTTCGTTTGAACATTCAACCATGCTTTATATATACTTTAATTTAATTCTTTTTAGACCTTGCTCTAAATATCAACGCAATTAAATACCCAAAAACAATTGCGGCGGTAATCCCCATTCCGGCGGCGGTAATTCCGCCGGTGATTGCCTTAAACAAACTCTCTTTTGCACCTTTTATCGCCCCTTCGGCAAGCAAAAAGCCAAATCCTGATATGGGCACTGTTGCCCCTGCTTCGGCAAAATCAACAAGGTATTGATATAAACCTACCGCTCGCAAAAACACGCCTGCAAGCAAAAAATAAACAAGTATTCTACCGGCAGTGACTTTTGTATAGTTAATTAAAATTTGCGCAACAGAACAAATAGCGCCACCAACCGCAAAAACCTTAATAAAAGTAAAAATTGTATCTAAAACCATAAAATCTCCTTAAACTTCTATTGATACGGCGTGCGCAATTCCGGGAATACTATCCCCTTGCTGTGCCGTTAAAGAAGAAAGCAACGCTCCCGTTGCCACAAGCAAAACTTTTTTCAGTTTTTCTCTTTTTAATTTATCAAATATATAAGAACAAAAAACCAAAGCGCTGCAACCTGCGCCGCTTGCCCCTTGATATTCGTCTTCGCATAAATTAAAAACCAACTCTCCGCAATCAACGTGTTGTTTTTCTATATCATATCCCTTTTCCCAAACTAAGTCTTTTAATATTCTAGTTCCAAGCGTCCCCAAATCCCCCGTAATAATTAAATCGTAATCTTTTGAAGTTTGCCCCGTATTTTTTAAGTGTGTAATAATTGTGTCGGCGGCGGCAGGAGCCATTGCCGCTCCCATATTGTTGGCGTCCGTAACGCCAAAGTCAACAACTTTTCCCACCGTTGCACTTGTTATTTTTACCCCTTTATCGCCTTTTCTTAGCAAACATGCCCCAGCCCCCGTGACAGTCCATTGCGCAAGAGGAGGGCGTGTGCAACCTAATTCTAGAGGATATCTGTACTGTCTTTCGGCAGAAGAAAAATGGCTACTTGTGCCACATAAAACGCTGTTAAAATACCCGCCGTCTATAAGCGTTGCCCCAACCGTTAACGCTTCCGTAAACGTGGCGCAAGCATTATATACGCCTAAAAAACCACAATCGAATTCTCTTGCTGCAAACGTAGAAGAAATTATTTGATTAAGCAAATCACCTGCAATAATACAATCTATATCTTTACATTTAAGCCCCGCTTTTACCACAACGTTATTTAATGCCGTATATAAAATTCTTCTTTCCGCTTTTTCAAAAGTTTTTTCTCCAAGCGTATCGTCTAATAACTTTGTTTCTATAAATTTACCTATACTTCCGTTGCTTTCTTTCGGTCCGCCAACGGAAGAAGTTTGAGTAATCACGGGTGCGTTTTTAAAAAATATCGTTCTCATCTTTCACCTTAAAACAAATATATCACGTAGTAAATTAAGCCCACTAAAACACTGCTTGCAATCCCAAACACTATAATCGGTCCGGAAACCAAAAACATTTTAGCTGCCAGCCCGTAGATATAACCTTCCGTTTTAAATTCCATTGCTGGAGAAACCACAGAATTTGCAAAGCCTGTTATGGGAACTATAGAACCACCGCCCGCATACTTTCCTATCCTATCGTAAACGCCAAGTCCCGTTAAAAGCGCTCCTAAAAAAATCAATATCATAGAAACGTAAGAAGAAAGTTCGTCTCCCGATAAATTAAACCCGTATTTTAGAGCGTATCTTATTCCCTGTCCTATCATACAAATAACGCCGCCAACCCAAAAAGCCCGAAAAATAGAGCGGAATTCTTTTGTTTTTGGGGATATTTTTTTAACGTATTCTAAATAGTTTTGGTTTATAAAATCTTTATTGTCTTTCATTTTTACCTTCTTGTCTTGAAAACTTACCTAAAAAAGATTCTTTTTCGTCTGAATTTTTCAAAAATTCATAATTATTTTCTTTTCTCATCGTAAAAATAGTATCTTAAAAAAACAAAAAATTTATACAAAAAAAGCGGCTAAAATTCTTGCCGCATTTTTTCTAATATTTTGTTTTCTAACCGAGAAACCTGTACTTGCGATATTCCTAGATTTTCTGCAATTTCACTTTGTGTTTTATCTCTAAAATATCTTAGCACGACAATCTTTCTTTCTCTGTCTGTCAATCCTCCTATGATATTTGATAAATGTATTTTATCAACCAAACCGTCTTCCGTATCGCTTGAACTAAGTTTATCCGCAAGGGTTTGAGAATCGTCTTCGTCATCAAACTTTTCGTTGATAGAAAGTGGCATTTTTGCACTGTCAAGCGCAAAAACCACTTCGTCTGCGCTCACGCTAAATCTATTTGATAAAAACTCAATAGACGGTGATTTGTTGTATTTTGCCTGATAATCGCCTATAAAACGGTTTATTTTATTAGCCAAAATTTTTATAGATCTAGAAACTTTTATTGCTCCGTTATCCCTTATATATCTTTTTATTTCACCTATAATCATAGGCACGGTATAAGTAGAAAATTTTACACCGAAACTTTCGTCAAAATTATTTATAGCTTTTAAAAAACCTATGCAGGCAATTTGATACAGGTCGTCGTATTCCACACCCTTATTTTTGAAGCGTGAAATTATACTTCTTATAAGCGGGGTGTTGCTTTTAAAAATTTTTTCTTTTGCTAAATCGTCTCCTTTTTTTGCACGCCTTATATACTCTACTAATTCTTCTTGACTTAACATTTACTAACCCTATCATTCGGATTTAATCGATTTTTTCATATAAATTTTTGTTCCAACCCCTTTTTTGCTTTCAACGTTTACGCTATCCATAAAACTTTTCATTATAGTAAATCCCATTCCGGAACGCTCTTGTTCGGGTTTTGTTGTGTAAAACGGTTCTAGGGCTTCGGATAAGTTTTCTATACCTACCCCGTTATCAAAAATATTTATATGTATTTTATTTTCTTCTAAAGCGCACTCTAACGTTATTTCTCCTATACAATTAGGATAGCCGTGCACTATTGCGTTTGTCACTGCTTCGCTTACGGCGGTTTTAATATCCGTGAGATCAGAAACGCTTGGATTAAGTTTTAGTGCAAATAAAGAAACAACGCCCCTTATAAAACCTTCGTTTTCAGAATAAGATGGAAATGTAATTGTAAATTTGTTGTTTTCGTTCATAAATTCTCCTTTAACGCTTTGGCATAATTCTATATAATCCGGAAATTTCTATTACTTTTTCCGTTGCACAAGATGCGCCCGTTATATAAGACGGAACGTTAAATTGCTTTAACTTTTTATATCTACCTATAAGCAATCCTACTCCCGTGCTATCCATAAAAGATAAACCGGACAAATCAAAAATTACCCTATCGGAATTTAAATTGTCGTTTATGATTTTATCTAAATATAATTTAGCGTTAGAAGCAGAACATTCGTCTAAATCTCCGTATATAAAAAACGTAAGCGAATTCCCCTGTTTTTTGAATTTTATTTCCATAAAAGTCCTCCTAAAGTTATCGAAATATACTTTACCACAAGAAAAAAGCGATATTTTGACGACAAATAAAACCATAGAAAAAATCTTGTCGTTAAGCGTTTTTTAATAAAATAAAAATATCAAAAAAAATTTTGAAAAATCGCGTAATTTTGTTTGACAATTCTTAAAATTTATTATAGTATAATAGGGCGTCGTGAATGAACGGGGTGTAGCGCAGTTGGTAGCGCACGTGGTTTGGG
>CAYVPW010000020.1:0-24664 GCA_964453915.1 uncultured Christensenella sp.
TATGTTAGACAGCGTATGGATAAATTTCGGCAGTCCGGATTATGCTTTAGATTATACATGAAGAACTTTATAAAAAAACATTACGACTATTTTATTCTTTGTTTAATGGTGTTGGTTTTTGCGGTTATTGCGTGCTTCGGAGTTGGAAATACTTCTGCGCCCTCTACCTTTTACCAAACCGGAGAACTAGAAGACAGTACGCACTACAATTCTTTGTGCTACGAGATAGATTATTCGGATAAAGAGTATATGTTAGACAGCGTATGGATAAATTTCGGCAGTCCGGATTATGCTTTAGATTATCAAACTAATACCTCTGCATACATAGAGTTTTTTACAAGTATGTCTAACACGAGAAGTGCTTCTTTTACCGCTTTGGATTGTTTTGTCGGGGCGGACGCTATGGAAGATAAGGCCGGAATAGTAAAAAACACCGTTGCAGATTTTGAGGTAGGACAGTGGAAATTATTGTGCAAAGATATAAGTGGCACGAAATCTTATCCCTTCTTTTTGTTATCCACAAAAAACGCTGTTAAAATAAACGAGATAGCGTTTGTAGGCGTTTCTTCTAACGGCGTAAAAACTCTTTTACCCGTAAAATCTTTTGGTGCAGGTGAAAAAATCGCTTATAAAGGAAGCGGCTCTTCTTTGGATTCTAGCAGTGAGTTCGGAGTTAACTTAGCCGCCGTTGAACTTGCCGATAAACTTATTGACGAGCAAGATAAGTTCGACGTTTCTAAAATTTCTAATAACTACGTTTACGACGGCGGAAAAACCGTGTTTACCGAAGCGGAAAGTTATACGATAGAAAGCGTAAGAAACTTGCTGAGCGGAAGAAACAATTTTGCGGATAAATCCGCAATGCCTTTGGGACAATACGTAATAGGATTGGGAACTGCGGTTTTTGGATATACGACTTTGGGCGTTAGAATTATGCCTATGATTTTCGGATTAGGGATAATTGTGTTAGCGTTCTTTTTGGGGAAATTGCTTTTTGGAAAATCTTTATATGCATTGATGCTTAGTGGGCTTACCGCTTTCGGCGGATTGCTTCTTAGCCTTTCAACCTTGGGCACGGTAGACGTGATGTTTGCGTTTTTCGTGTTGCTGTCTTTTACGCTTACTTTTAGGTTCTATAAAAAAGGCGTAAGCAAATCGCATTTTACAAAAGACGTTTTGTCTTTGCTGTTTGCGGGGATATCGTTTGCGGCGGCGTTTGTCGTTAAGGCTACGGCGGTTTATTATTTGGTTGCAATATTGTTTGTTTTCGTTATGGGAATGATAAAACAAAACAAGGCGTATAAGTTTAGATTGGCTTCCGCTAAAGACGAAAAAGAAGAAAGGGCTTTATCTTTCGATTACAGTAGAAGAGCAACTGTCACGGCGGTAATTGGATTTGCAGGCTTTGTTTTATGCACGGTGATTTTTTCCGTAATATTCTCGCTTGTAGGGTATAAAACTTATAGCGGAGTATATCAAAGCACTAACGTTATTTCTTATGGAATAAATTTGATTAAAGACGGATTTTCCGTTGTAAATCCCACAAGTTTTAGCACCGCTAATTCTTATTCTTTCTGGGGATACGCCGTAAATTACGGTGCACAGGGATTCGGCGGAGACAAGTATGCGTTCGGAAGCATAATTTTGGCGTTTATAAGTTTCTTTTCTCTCGTTTACTGCTTGGTGTATTATATTGCGGAAAAGTTGGATAAGAGCAGAGAGATGGACGTTGCTTCAAAAAATTTATACTTAAATTACGCTTTCCTTGCGATTGCCGTAGTTGTAGGATACGTTTTAACGGGGCTTACCGTAAACGGGGGAACAAGCGATTATTTGATACCTACGTTGTTTGTCTACGGCGTGACGGTTTGTGCCTTTGCGATTTTGGATAAAGAAGATAAAAAACAAATTTTTAGTATCAAGTCCGTAGGGTTTACCGTTTCAAGGACTTTGGCAAGCGTTTTGGGCTTGGCTATATTTATTTCTTTTGCTCTTGCCGTTCCCGCACTTATAGGAATAAGTGCAAACACGGGATTGTTCTCTTGGAATCTTTTAACTCACACGGTCATTGTGGGGTAAAAATATGTTAGCAAAGGTTTTAAGTTATACTTTAAGCGGATTAAACGGAACTCCCGTGACGGTGGAGGTAGACGTAAACAACGGGCTTCCTGCATTTGAAATAGTCGGGCTTGGAGATACCGCAGTTAAAGAATCTAAAGAAAGAATTCGTTCTGCGGTAAAAAACAGCGGAAGAAGAATTCCCACGCAAAGGATAACGGCAAATCTTGCACCGGCTGATATAAAAAAAGAAGGCTCTTCTTTCGATTTGGCGTTGGCAATAGGCGTGCTTAAAGCAAGCGGGCAACTTGTTGCGCCAACGGAAGACGTAGTTTTTATAGGCGAACTTTCTTTAGACGGAAGCGTAAGGCGGGTAAACGGCGTGTTGCCTACGGTGATATCCGCTTTATCCGAAGGATACACTAAATTCGTTATTCCGAAAGGGAACGAAAAAGAAGCGTCATTTATAAGCGGAACGGAAACCTACGCCGTTTCAAGTTTATCCGAAGCGATAGACCATTTAAGCGGACTTAAACCCATAGAAAAGGTAAAAGAAACGCTGTTCGTAAGTAAAGTAGGAAGCAATTTGTACGACACGGATATGTCTTTAATAAAAGGGCAAAAAGTGGCAAAGCGTGCGTTGGAAGTGGCAGTTTCGGGCGGGCATAACGTTTTGTTCGTGGGCGCTCCCGGAACGGGAAAAACAATGCTTGCAAAGTGTATTCCCACGATTATGCCGGATATGACTTTTGGCGAAGCGTTGGAAACCACAAAAATTCATTCGGTTGCAGGCGTGCTTAAAGATACGGACGGAATAGTTTATCAAAGACCGTTTAGAAGTCCGCACCATACCGCAACCACCGTTTCTATGACGGGTGGCGGCAGTTCTTTAAGACCGGGAGAAATAAGTCTTGCACACAACGGCGTTTTGTTTTTAGACGAAATGCCGGAATATAACAGATCTACGCTTGAAGCACTTCGTCAACCGTTAGAGGACGGCGTGATAAGCATATCAAGAGCAACGGGAAGCGCAATATACCCCGCAAACTTTATTCTATGCGGAAGTATGAACCCTTGCCCTTGCGGAAATTACGGTTCGGAAGATAAGGTTTGTACGTGTACGCCTTCTCAAATAGCAAAGTATAAGGCAAAAATATCTTCTCCGCTTTTGGATAGGATAGATATTCAAGTTCAGGTAGACGGGGTTAAGTATACCGAACTTTTAGCGGAAGAAGACTCTGAAACAAGCGAAGAGATAAGAAAAAGAGTAAACAGAACGAGAAGCGTTCAGGCGGAAAGGTTCAAAAACGAAAAGATAAACACTAATGCGGAAATGGGTGAAAAACACCTTAAAAAATATTGCGTATTATCCGCCGAATGTGAAAAAATATTAAAGAGTGCTTACGAAAGCCTTAAACTTTCGCCTAGAGCAAGAAGCAGAATTATAAAGGTTGCCAGAACTATTGCGGATATGGCGCTTTACGAAGATATAAAACCCGAACATATTTTAGAAGCGGTTGGATACAGACAAAGTTAGAATTATGGCTAAATACGATAAAAACGAACTTGCACTTATTTGGCTGGACAGTTTTGACGGGCTGGAATATCATAAAAAGCAAGTATTGTACGGCAAAATTAAGGGTAAAACCGAAATAAAGAGAATAATTGCGGAAAACAAAGACTACCTTATAACGGCGGTCGGTGATAAGGGATACGCTAATATTTTAAATTCCGCAAACTCCGAATATTTCGATTTTGTTATGACGGGGCTTAATAAAGAAGGAATTACCGCCGTTACCATAGAAAGCCCGTTATATCCCGATAAGTTAAGGAACACCGATTTGCCGCCCTTGGTGCTTTATGCAAAAGGTGATTTGAATTTACTTAAAGAAGATTGTTTTGCGATAGTAGGCAGCAGAAAAAGTTTGCCCCTTTCTATAAAACTTGCGGAAGATTACGCGGCAAAGATAGGAGAGGCAGGGCTTACGGTTGTCACCGGTATTGCCGAGGGTGTTGACGAAGCGGTGCTAAACTCCGCGTTAAAGAACGGTTTAAAAGTAATTTCCATTATAGCGGGCGGCATAAACAACGTTTATCCTAAATCTAACTTTGATTTGTGTTGCGAAGTGGCTAAGCACGGTTTAGTTATAAGCGAACACCGCCCCGAAATAAACCCTAAGCCGTATTTCTTTCCGATTAGAAACAGAATAATAGCAGGGTTGTCTAAAGGCGTGCTTATCGTTAGCGGAACTAAAAAGAGCGGAACGATTTATACTGCGGAATATGCGTTTGAATACGGAAGAGACGTTTTTGCCATTCCTTACGGCGTGGGCGTTGAATCCGGACAAGGTTGCAACGATTTGATAAAGCGCGGAGCGACTTTGACGGACGATTTTGAAGATATACGCCAGTTTTATGGGTTAAATCAAACGCAAAATAAAGCCGTGGAATTGACGGAAGAAGAAAAGCAAATTGTAAATATATTAAAAAGCGGCGCAACTCACGCCGAAAAAATAGCGCAAGCGTTAAATAAACAAGTTTATGAAATTATGCCTTTGCTTTCTATTATGGAAATAAAAGGCTTGACGGTGAAGAGCGGAGTAAACGTGTATTCCCTTTGCACCAACGTTTAGGAGGAGTAAATGCAACTTATAATAGTCGAATCGCCTCACAAAGCAAAGACGATAGAAAAATTCTTAAAAGGCGATTACAAAGTAGACGCTTCTAAAGGGCACGTAAGAGATTTGCCCGTAAATTATATGGGCGTAAGCATTGCCAACAATTTTGAACCGCATTACGTGGTTTCTCCCGATAAAAAAGCGGATATTAAAAGACTTTCGGACGACGCTAAAAAAGCGGACGTAGTTTATCTCGCAACCGACCCTGATAGAGAAGGAGAGGCTATCTCTTGGCACCTTTCGGAAGTGTTGGGGCTAGATACAAAAAAGGCAAACCGTATAGAGTTTAATGAAATATCCGAAAAGGCGGTTAAAAACGCACTTAATAATCCTAGAAAAATAGATATGAATTTGGTAGACGCGCAACAAGCAAGGCGCGTGCTTGACAGAATTGTGGGTTATAGCATTTCTCCGGCTGCAAGTTCTAGACTGTCTGAAAATTTATCTGCAGGAAGAGTTCAGTCTGTTGCGTTAAAAATGGTAGTTGACAGGGAAAGAGAAATTCAAGCCTTTGTTCCGCAAGAATACTGGAATATTAAAGCGGACCTAAATCCTGAAAACGGAAGTAGGTTTAAGGTTTTGCTTACCGAAAAGAACGGTAAAAAGTATAAACCTGCAAATGCGGAAGAAGCGGCTGCGGTAGAAAAAGAACTTAGCGGCGAAACGTTTAAAGTGGGTACCGTAAAGAGAACGGTTATGAAATCTCACGCCCCCGCACCGTTTATTACCAGTACCATGCAGCAAGACGGCTCTATAAAACTAGGTGTTTCTGCACCGCAAATTATGTCTATCGCACAGAGGCTATACGAAGGCGTTCCTACTCAAAACGGAAACGTTGCGCTTATTACTTATATGAGAACGGACTCCGTAAGAGTTTCTACGGAATCTCAAACAAAGGCGAGAGAGTATATACAAAACAAGTTCGGAAAAGAATACTTGCCCGAAAAGCCGAATTTTTATAAGAGTAAAAAAGATGCGCAAGATGCGCACGAAGCAATTAGACCTATTGATATAACGAAAACGCCGGAAAGCGTTGAGGGTATATTAGACAAAAATCAATATAAGTTATATAAACTTATTTATGATAGATTTATCGCTTCTCAAATGAGCGAAGCGGTTTATAACGGTGTTTCGGTAGATATTGAAGCGGGGAAATACACCTTAAAAACCAGCGGAAAAACGCTTGCCTTTAAGGGATATCTTGCCGTATACGACGATACTAAAAAAGAAGAAGACGAAGAGAGCGGCGCTTCTTTGATTCCGGTATTAAGCGACGGAGAAATATTAAATCTTAACGGGCTTACCAAAGAACAAAAATTTACAAAGCCGCCGGTAAGGTATACGGAAGCAACGCTTATTAAAAATATGGAAGATAAAGGCATAGGAAGACCTTCTACCTATGCTACCATTATGGCAAAACTGTCCGACAAAAAGCGTGAGTACGTTAAAAAAGAGAAAAAGTACTTGGTTCCTAACCCCATAAGCTACGATTTGATAGACTTTTTGGTGAAATATTTCCCCAACATAATGGATATATCTTTTACGGCAAAGATGGAAGACGAATTAGACGACGTAGGCTTGAAAGGCAGAAATTGGAGAGAACTGATTGCAGATTTTTACGAACCTTTTGCAAAGCAATTAGAACAATCTAAAATTACCGATAAAATTTGTGAAAAATGCGGTTCTCCGATGATTATAAACAGCGGAAAGTACGGTGCGTACTACGCTTGTTCAAATTATCCGGAATGCAAAAACATAAAGCCCGTAAACGAAAAGGTTGCTATCCCTACCGATAGAATATGCGAAAAGTGTGGCGGCGTTATGGTGGAAAGAGAGGGAAAGTTCGGAAAGTTCCTTGCTTGCTCTAACTATCCTAAATGCAAAAATACGATAAGCTTAACCGAAAGCGTAGGTGTTTGTCCCGAATGTGGAAAGCCCACTAAAAAAATGCTTAGCCGTGCGGGGAAGGTTTTTTACGGGTGTTCGAACTACCCCAACTGTAAGTTTATGAGTTGGGATATACCTACCGGAAAAAAATGTGAAAAGTGCGGTGCGTATACGGTGCTTATGGACGGGAAAGAAAAGTGTTCCAACAAAAAATGCGAAAATGGAAAATAGAGTAAACGTAATCGGTGCAGGGCTTGCAGGTTGCGAAGCCGCATTGTATTTAGCAAATCACGGAGTAAAAGTAAGGCTATATGATATAAAGCCCAACGGATTTACTCCCGCACATAAAAATCCTAATTTAGGAGAGTTGGTTTGTTCTAACTCTTTAAAATCTAACGATATATACGGCAATGCTTGCGGACTTCTTAAAGAAGAAATGAGATTGCTGGGTTCTTCTATAATAGAGATAGCTGATGCGGTAAAAGTACCCGCAGGCAACGCTTTAGCGGTCGATAGAGAAAGGTTTTCTTTACTTATCACCGAAAAGATAAAAAGCAACGATAATATAGAGTTTATTTCTGAAGAAGTAAAAGACGTTGATTTTGAAGAATATACTATAATTGCAACAGGTCCTTTAACTACGGACGGTTTATCTAAAACTATAGCAAAAACCGTTGGAAACGGATTGTGTTTTTACGATGCTTCCGCTCCGATTATTTCGGCGGAAAGCATAGATAAAGAACACGCCTTTGTAGGCGACAGGTACGATAAAGGAAACGGAGATCACCTTAATTTACCGCTTAATAAAGAGGAATACGAAGAGTTTATAAAAGAACTTTTATCCGCAAAGAGAGCAGAACTTAAAGGGTTTGAAAACACTTCCGTTTTCGAGGGGTGTATGCCCGTGGAAGTTATGGCTTCCCGTGGGAAAGATACGCTAAGGTTCGGACCGTTAAAACCTGCGGGGCTTACCGATACTAAAACGGGAAGATGGCCCTATGCTTGCGTGCAACTGAGAAGGGAAGACGAAAACGGAAGTATGTATAATATGGTAGGTTTTCAAACTAATCTATTGTTTGCAGAGCAAAAAAGGGTGTTCGGTATTATACCCGCCTTAAAAAACGCAGAGTTTTTAAGGTACGGAGTAATGCACAGAAACACGTTTATAAATTCACCAACCGTGCTAAATGCGGATTACTCTTTAAAAGAACGTTCTAAAACGTATTTTGCCGGTCAAATTACCGGGGTGGAAGGATACGTTGAAAGCGCCGGAAGCGGACTTGCAGCGGCTATCTATTTAGAACGCAAACTCAAAGATAAAAGCGTTTCGCTTTTGCCGGAGTGCACTGTTTTGGGTGCGCTTGCAAAATACATTACAACGCCTAACAAGGATTTTCAACCGATGAACGCTAACTTCGGTATATTGCCTCCTATTGTAGCGCAAACGAAAGATAAAGCGTTAAAAAAGAGATTACAAGCCGAAAAAAGTTTAAGGGCGATAGAAGATTATAAAAAGGAGAACGAGATATGAACGAATTTATGGGGACTACGATTTGTGCCGTAAAAAAGGACGGGCACACTGCGATTGCAGGAGACGGACAAGTGACGCTTTCTCAATCGGTAATTTTTAAGAACAATGCGGTAAAGGTAAGGCGCATATACGACGGCAAGGTGATATTCGGATTTGCTGGCAGCGTTGCAGATGCGTTTACGCTTTCGGAAAGATTTGAGGAAATGCTTAATAAGTTTTCCGGGAATCTTATGAGAAGCGCTGTTGAACTTGCTGAACTTTGGAGAAACGACAAGGTTGGTAGAAAACTTGAAGCAATGATGATTACCGCAGATAAAGATATGCTTTTAATCGTTTCCGGTTCTGGAGAAGTAATAGAACCGGACGACGGTGTGTGCGCCATAGGCAGCGGCGGAAATTACGCTTTGGCATCGGCGAGAGCACTTTCTAAATATACTGACTTTTCTGCGGAAGAAATAGCTAAAAAATCACTTGAAATAGCAAGTGAAATTTGTGTTTTTACAAACGGTCACATTACTTGCGAAACTTTATAAGGGGGGGTAAAAAATGGATTTAAGTCCTAAGCAAATAGTTAAAGAATTAGATAAATATATAATCGGACAAAGCGAAGCGAAAAAGGCGGTTGCCATTGCACTTAGGAACCGTTATAGAAGAAGCAGATTGCCGCTAGCCGAAATGGAAGAAATAACGCCTAAAAACATTATAATGAAAGGACCTACGGGGGTAGGTAAAACAGAGATAGCGAGAAGACTTGCAAAATTAGTCGGAGCACCTTTCGTTAAGATAGAGGCGACTAAATATACCGAAGTCGGCTACGTCGGTAGAGACTATCTATTTAGAACGCAAACTCAAAGATAAAAGCGTTTCGCTTTTGCCGGAGTGCACTGTTTTGGGTGCGCTTGCAAAATACATTACAACGCCTAACAAGGATTTTCAACCGATGAACGCTAACTTCGGTATATTGCCTCCTATTGTAGCGCAAACGAAAGATAAAGCGTTAAAAAAGAGATTACAAGCCGAAAAAAGTTTAAGGGCGATAGAAGATTATAAAAAGGAGAACGAGATATGAACGAATTTATGGGGACTACGATTTGTGCCGTAAAAAAGGACGGGCACACTGCGATTGCAGGAGACGGACAAGTGACGCTTTCTCAATCGGTAATTTTTAAGAACAATGCGGTAAAGGTAAGGCGCATATACGACGGCAAGGTGATATTCGGATTTGCTGGCAGCGTTGCAGATGCGTTTACGCTTTCGGAAAGATTTGAGGAAATGCTTAATAAGTTTTCCGGGAATCTTATGAGAAGCGCTGTTGAACTTGCTGAACTTTGGAGAAACGACAAGGTTGGTAGAAAACTTGAAGCAATGATGATTACCGCAGATAAAGATATGCTTTTAATCGTTTCCGGTTCTGGAGAAGTAATAGAACCGGACGACGGTGTGTGCGCCATAGGCAGCGGCGGAAATTACGCTTTGGCATCGGCGAGAGCACTTTCTAAATATACTGACTTTTCTGCGGAAGAAATAGCTAAAAAATCACTTGAAATAGCAAGTGAAATTTGTGTTTTTACAAACGGTCACATTACTTGCGAAACTTTATAAGGGGGGGTAAAAAATGGATTTAAGTCCTAAGCAAATAGTTAAAGAATTAGATAAATATATAATCGGACAAAGCGAAGCGAAAAAGGCGGTTGCCATTGCACTTAGGAACCGTTATAGAAGAAGCAGATTGCCGCTAGCCGAAATGGAAGAAATAACGCCTAAAAACATTATAATGAAAGGACCTACGGGGGTAGGTAAAACAGAGATAGCGAGAAGACTTGCAAAATTAGTCGGAGCACCTTTCGTTAAGATAGAGGCGACTAAATATACCGAAGTCGGCTACGTCGGTAGAGACGTGGAGTCTATGATAAGAGATTTGGTTGAGTGTTCCGTAAGGCTTGTTAAAGAAGAAAGATTTAAAAAGGTAAACGAAAAAGCGGGCGCGGCGGTAGATGCTAAACTCGTTAAAATGATAGCCGAAGCAAGAAAGTTCGACAGAGGTGAAACCCCCGTTGACATTTTTGAAAAAAACATCGCCGAAGGGCTAAAAAAAGGGTATTACGACAACGAAATTATAGAGATAGAAGTTGTTGACGCACCCAAGGCTATGGAACTTCTTCCCGGTGCGGGTGAAATAGCGATAGGAAATATTTTCGGCGATTTTATGCCGAAGAAGAAAAAGAAACGCAAACTTTCCGTTAAAGAAGCAAGGAGAATGCTTTTAGAAGAAGAAGCGGATAAACTTATAGATAAAGATTCCGTAAACGAAGAAGCAATTCGCCGTGCGGAAAACGAAGGTATTATTTTTATAGACGAAATAGATAAAATTGCAGCAAAAGGAAATAAAGGCGGCGGACAAGACGTTTCTAGAGAAGGCGTTCAAAGAGATATTTTGCCGATTGTAGAAGGTTCTACCGTAATGACAAAGTACGGCGCTATAAAAACCGATTATATTTTATTTATAGCGGCAGGGGCGTTCCACGTTTCTAAAGTTTCGGATTTAATACCCGAACTTCAAGGAAGATTCCCGATTTTAGTGGAATTAAAAAGCCTTACAAAAAAGGATTTTGTAGAGATATTAACTACTCCGCAAAACGCAATTACGTTGCAATACGCAACGCTGTTAAAGGTAGACGGGGTAGAACTTAAATTTACCGACGAAGCGATAGAGCAAATTGCAGAAGTTGCCGAAAGTATGAACTTAACAAGCGAAGACATCGGTGCAAGAAGACTTCACACTGTTATGGAAAACCTTTTAGAAGACATATCTTTCAACGCCGGTGGGGACGAACCCGCAAGAGAAGTGGTTGTTGATAAAAACTTTGTAATAGAAAAGCTGGGCGTAGAAAAGGCAACTAAGGATTTAAGAAAATACATTCTATAAAAAAGGAAAGAAAAATGATAAATTTACCTAAGGGCACTAAAGACGTTTTGCCGAGCGAAAGTTATAAGTGGCAATTGATAGAAAAAACTGCAAGAGAAACGGCGGCGTTGTTCGGAGCAAAAGAAATACGAACGCCTACTTTTGAGTACACGGAAGTTTTTGCTCGCGGAGTGGGTGATACTACGGATATAGTAAATAAAGAAATGTATACCTTTTTGGATAAGGGTGATAGAAGTATCACCTTAAAACCCGAAGGAACGGCGGGGGTAGCCCGTGCTTTTACGGAAAACGGACTTAATAATCAAGCCCTTCCCGCAAAGTTGTATTATATTACTCAGTGTTTCCGCTACGAGCGTCCTCAAGCGGGTAGATTAAGAGAGTTTCATCAATTCGGAATAGAGTTTTTAGGTGCAACTTCTCCGGATACAGATGCGGAAGCGATAATGCTTGCAAAAAGTTTTATAGATAAACTTAACATAAAAAACTATACTCTTTATATAAACAGCATCGGCTGTAAAGAGTGTAGAGCAAAGTATCACGCCGCTTTAAGAGAATATTTAAAAGCGAACTTAGATAAACTTTGTGCTTTGTGTAAAGACAGGTTCGATAAAAATCCGCTCCGTATTTTGGATTGTAAAAATCCCGAATGTAAAGAGATTGTTAAGGGTGCGCCTTCTATTTTAGATTATATTTGCGACGATTGCAAAGCGCACTTTGAAAAGGTAAAAAGTTATCTTAACGCTTGCGGCGTTCCCTTTAAGGTAGACGATAAAATCGTTCGCGGGTTAGATTATTATACTAAAACCGTTTTTGAATTCGTTTCCGAAAACATCGGGGCGCAGGGAACTATTTGCGGCGGCGGTAGGTACGACGGGCTTATCGAACAGTTTGGCGGCGGGAAAGTTTCCGGAGTAGGGTTTGCCGTAGGTATAGAAAGATTACTTCTTCTTATGGAGAGTTGCGGGGCTGAAATTCCTAAAAACGACGGGGTTGATGTGTACCTTGCACCTATGGGAGAAGCTGAAAACAAAGAAGCGTTTAGCATTTGCGCAAAATTAAGAGAAGCGGGCGTTTCTTGCGATTCCGATCATATGGGAAGAGGTATAAAAGCTCAATTTAAGTATGCGGATAAAATCGGCGCAAAGTTTGTGGGCGTTATAGGCTCTAACGAACTTAGCGAAGGAAAGATAAAACTAAAGAATATGGCTACGGGAGAAGAAGAATACGTAGACATAGCGGATATAGAAAAGCGTTTTAAAAAGTAAGGATATGACGGAATTAGGAAAGGTTGTAGCCGTAAAAAACAGAAGGGCAACCGTAAAAATAGACAAAAAAGATGAATGCAGCAAGTGCGGAATGTGCGCTTTTCCTAAAAACGCAAGTAGCATAAACGTCAATGCAGAAAATACCGTAAATGCCAAAGAGGGCGACGACGTTATTATAGAGCGAGATGAAAAAGGAAAACTTTTAGGCGCACTACTAGCCTTTTTAGTGCCGTTGGCTTTGATAGGAATTTGCGTTTTTGTAGGATATGTTTTGATAAAATCCGAAATTTGGATATTGATTTTAAGCGTAATATCGATTGTCTTGTGGTATACTATACTTGCGCTTATAGATAAAAGGTTGGCTACTCTTAGCGGATTTTCTTCTAAGATAATTAAAATCGTAAGCGTACGCAAGGAGGATAAAATAAATGAGTGAAATTATTAACGTTTTAGGTAAAGAAGAATTTGATAAAGAAATAAATTCGGATAAACCCGTGCTTGTAGATTTTTGGGCAAGTTGGTGTAATCCGTGCAAGATGCTTGCACCTATTCTTCACGAATTCAACGAAGAATTAGGCGATAAAGTTAAAGTATTAAAAGTAGACGTAGACGAAAACGAAAAGTTGTGCAGGGAATTTGGAATTATATCCATTCCCACCGTTTTAGTTTTCAAAAACGGCGAAATGGTTGGCAAATCCGTGGGGCTTACTACCAAGGCGGGGCTTTCGGATTTAGTAATTAAACATTTGTAAAAAAATATTTTTATATAAAGGAGTGTATACGAATGATAGACTACACCGCATTGAAGAACAGTGACCCCGAACTTTACGAAGGGTTAATGAAGGAACTTTCAAGACAAAGAAACAATATCGAACTTATTGCAAGCGAAAACTTCGTTTCTGAAAGCGTAATGCTAGCAGCAGGCAGTTTTTTAACAAATAAGTATGCAGAAGGTTATCCCGCACACAGATATTACGGCGGTTGCCAATATGTGGATATTGCAGAAAACATTGCTATAGAGCGTGCTAAAAAGTTGTTCGGTGCGGAACACGCAAACGTTCAACCGCATTCCGGCGCAAACGCAAACTTTGCAGTTTATTTTGCGGTACTTAACCCCGGTGATACCATTATGGGAATGAGTTTGGCGCACGGCGGGCATTTAACTCACGGAAGCCCTGTGACTGTTTCCGGTAAGTATTTTAATGCGGTAGGCTACGGCGTAAGTGAAAAGACGGGGACTATCGATTATGACGATTTAGAAAAACAAGTTAAAGAAGTCAAACCCAAAATTTTTGTTTGCGGCGCAAGTGCATATCCCAGAATTATAGATTTTAAGAGAATAAGAGAAATTTGTGATTCCGTTGGCGCTTATATGATGGTTGATATTGCGCACATTGCAGGTTTGGTTGCCGCAGGACTTCACCCCAGCCCCGTTCCTTATGCGGATTTTGTGACTACTACAACGCATAAAACGTTGCGCGGACCGAGAGGCGGTATGATTCTTTGCAAAGAACAATATGCAAAACTAATAGATAAGGCGGTATTCCCCGGCACGCAAGGAGGTCCTTTAATGCACATTATTGCGGCAAAGGCGGCGGCTTTCGGCGAAGCGTTAAAGCCCGAATTTAAAGAATATCAACAAAAAATAGTCAATAACGCAAAGGCTATGAGCAACAAGTTTTTATCTTTGGGCATAAAACTCGTATCCGGCGGAACGGACAATCACTTAATGCTTTTGGATTTATCCGATAGAGAAGTGACCGGAAAAGATTTAGAAAGAATGTTAGACGAAGTAAATATCACCGTCAATAAAAACGCAGTTCCGTTTGATAAAAGAAGTCCGTTTATATCCAGCGGCGTGAGAATAGGTACGCCTAGCATTACTTCTCGCGGATTTAACGAAGAAGATTGCGAAAAGATTGCCGAACTTATTACTTTAATAATAGAAAAGAAAGAACTTGCTTACGACGAAGTGAGAAAAGAAGTTCAAAAACTTATAGATAAACACCCCTTATACGAAGGAGTAATCGTTTAATACCAAGGAGCATACTACTATGTATAAATCAACGTTAGACTTATTAGAGACTGAGATTGCGATAAAATTTATAAAAGACACGTTTGAAAAAGAACTTGCAAAAGCGCTAAAACTTACTAGAGTTTCCGCACCGTTGTTCGTTTTTCCGGAAACGGGATTGAACGATAACTTAAACGGATACGAAAGAGCGGTAAAGTTCGACGTTTTGCATCTCGGAAAAGACGTTGAAATAGTTCAATCGCTGGCGAAGTGGAAGAGAATGGCGCTTGCAAAATACGGCTTTAAGGAAGGAACGGGACTATACACGGATATGAATGCAATAAGAAGGGACGAACACCCCGATGCGCTTCATTCCGTATACGTAGATCAATGGGACTGGGAAAAAATAATAACCCAAAAAGAAAGGAGCGTATCTTATCTTAAAAGAACGGTAAAAAGCATTTATAAGGCATTGCTAAAGGTGTCTAAAAAGGTAAGCGAAAAGTATCCAGAACTAAGCCACGATTTGCCGAAAGACATTACTTTTATCTCTACTAAAGAACTGGAAAAAGAGTACGGCGATTTAAATAGAAAAGAGAGAGAAGCAGAAGCCTGCAAAAAATACGGTGCAGTATTTTTATACCGTATCGGTTGGGATTTAAGTGATAAACTTCCTCACGATGGCAGAGCAGCCGATTATGATGACTGGAACTTAAACGGTGATATTTTGCTTTGGTACGAACCGTTAAATATTGCTTTAGAAATATCTTCTATGGGTATAAGAGTGGATAAAAACAGTCTTGTTAAACAGCTAAAGAAGAAAGATGAATTGTATAAACTAGACAATCCTTATTGTAAAGGTATTTTAGAAGACAAACTTCCACTTACCATCGGCGGCGGAATAGGTCAATCCAGATTGTGTATGTACTTTTTGAATAAGCAACACATAGGCGAAGTGCAAGCCTCTGTTTGGAGTGAAGATATGATAAAAGAAAACGCTGAAAAAGGAATACATCTACTTTAATGGAAGAAAAGTTTTCTAGAATAGGTCTTTTGATAGGCGAAGAAAACCTGAATAAACTTAAAGGCAAACATGTGGCGCTGTTCGGTGTCGGCGGAGTAGGCGGTTTTGTTTTAGAAGGGCTTGCAAGAAGTGGAATAGGCACTATTACCATGATAGACGGGGATACGGTAGAAGAAAGTAATTTGAATAGACAAATTATTTCTACCGTAGACAATATAGGAACGGACAAGGTGGTTGCGGCTAAAAAAAGAGTTGTTTCTATCAATCCGGATATAACCGTAAAAACAAAGAAAATCTTTTTTCTTCCCGAAAATGCGGACGGTATTGATTTTTCCGAATTCGATTACGTTGTAGACGCAATAGATACGGTTTCCGCAAAAATAGCCATAATAGAACAGGCTAAAAAAAGCGGAGTGCCCGTTATATCTTGTATGGGTACGGGTGGAAAATTAAATCCGGAAAAGTTAACCGTGTGCGATATAACAAAAACGCAATATTGCCCGCTAGCAAGGGTTATGAGAAGAGAACTTGCCAAGCGCAACATAAAAGACGTAAAGGTGGTTTATAGTCCCGAGGAGTGCGTTTTGGCGGCGAGAACGGATAATAAAAAGGTTATACCGTCTATGATATTCGTTCCGGCGGTAGCAGGTCTTTTGATCGCCAAAGAAGTGATAAGCGATTTGATTTATAGAGAAGATTAAAGAAATAAAAAAAGTAAAGCGTCCGTAAGAGTTTTCTTACGGACGCTTTTGTGTTTCTTTTGTTGTAGTTTATAGATTTTCTACTAAGCCTTTTAAATAATCTAGATTTAAGAGTTTTTCTAGCAACAAGTTAGAGTTGTAGAAGTAGTGGTTGGTCATTTCAAAACCGATTTTGGCATCTTTTTGAATTATTTCGTAAAGTTCTTTCACCAACACTGCGTCTTCTTTTATTATTTCTAAAAGTTTAGTTTTGTTTTCTTTTGCGTTTCTCTTATAGTATGCGTATTCAGTGTGCAACATTGCACCCTTAAAGTGGTTGAACGAAGTAAAAGCACATCTTTTAAGTTCTTCAAACGCAAGGTTTCCGTTTACGCCTTTTAGTAGTTCTAATCCCTTTTCCCAAGCATCGCACAATAACTTGTATTGAGAAATATAAATTTCCGCACCATAGGGATATACGTACGCTTCGTAATCGTCCATAGCAAAGCAGGTCATAGTGGAAGAACGGTTAGAACGCTCTAACGTCCAAAGGTTGGCAACGCCCAACGTATCCGGACCGTTATATAGGTTTGCTAAACTAAACGGAAGATTTGTAAACGCATCGTCGAAAATAGAAACGGCTTTTTTAACTATGTCGCTATTTTCCGCGTAAGTTTTATCGTACCAAGTATTTAAGTCGAAAGGCTTTTTAGAGCATAAACCGTTGCATATAGGAAGTGCACCGCCGGGATATCCGCCAAGACTCCAACCCATCATAAGTCCGCTTACACCTAGTTCTTTTAGGTTTTCTATGTGTTTAACCATAAGCCCGAAAGTGGGAATATAAGGAACGGAAGACAGTTCCCAACTGTTGTTTACTTGAATTTTTGCCCAAATCTTGTGTCCGTTTTCTTTTGCGCGTTTTAGCATTTTGATAGAACTGTCGCTAGGACCGACAACGGAAATAGAGTAGTCGAATACCTTAACGGGAACGCCGCCGCGGCACAAATCTTTTTCCGCTTCCGAAACGCACATAACGGTTATGTCTTTATCAAGGCAATCTATTCCGTGAAGAATCATTTCTTCCGTCCAATCAGAGAAAATGGACCAAGCCCAAAGGTTTGCGATAATTTGCGTTTTAGAGTTTTCCGCACGAACGGCACTCATCATAATATTGCTGATTTCCGCAGACATCTCTTCTGGTTTTCTCTTTTTGCATCTTTCACAAGTAAGAGTAATGCCTTGATTTTTTTGAACGAATAATCTAGAAGCACAGTGAGTTGCGTTTTCGCTCATCGTTATTGTCATTATTCCTTTAAGTAGAGGAACGTTTCTTACTAAAAATCTGGTTGCGTTAAACAAGTAATCTTTTACTTCTTGCGTAGAAGTGCAAAGACAATACTCGTTCTTTTCGGTAATTTGCCCCTTTAAGTGAGGATATTTTTCAAAGAATTCCTCGGGCAAACTTCTGGGTTCGTTGAGATAGATATAAACGCCAAGACCGTGTTCCGCACATCTTTCCGTAAGTTTTTCAAGGTTTGCAAGACGCTTTTCGTATCCGATAGAATATTTTTCGTCAAAGGGGAAGGGGGTGATGTTTCTAAGCGTTTCTTGAATCCATATTCCGTTGATACCCGTCTTTTTTAGTCTGTCTAAATAATCGGCGGGGTAATCTTTCAATTCGTCGTCGTCTAAAACACCGTCGTAAGAAGCGAAGTAAGAAGAAACGTATCTATCGGTGATTTCATATTCTTCCGGCTCTTCGTAAACGTTTTCGGGCGAATTAGAGAAAAAGTCGAAAGGCATAACTTCGGGCGCTTTATAATTTGCAATCATAAAGTCCTTTATCTTTGCGGTTTTTTCTATTTCTTCTTTTGAAAGGGGAGAATAAACGGGCGCTTCTAATTCGGGTTTTGCGCCTACTTTTACGTCCAAAAAGTCGTAATAAATCAAAAAGCGGTCAAATTCTTTTTCACCCATAGAAAGGAGAGTTCTAATTTGCGTTTTTGTTAAAAGGTCCCAGTTGTTTCTTACAATCGTAACAAAACCTTTTTTAACCCAGTCGGGGTTATATTTTATAAGGTTTAAGCCCATTCTTTCCGCTTCCGTTTCTATAACGGTTTCCGTAGTGTTTAACACTTCGGCAAGTTTAGAATTTTCTACCGTGCCATAATTTCTAAAAATCGCTTGTTGCCATTTTTGAGAAAAGCCATTTTGTTCTATTACCGTTTTGTTTTCCATTTTTATTTTCCTTTTTTTTCTTATATTGTATAATCAAAGTGTTTAAAAGGCAATAACGATTTTTGCCTTTTATATAACAAAAATTGTCAAAAAATCACAATATTATACTAAACAAATTATAGCATAACGTAAAAACAAAGTATATACTTTTTTGTAAATAATTAGTACAAATTTATCAAATTGTTTTTTGTTTTTATTTTGTATGGTAAAATAAAAAAATCGGATAGATTTTTCTATCCGATTTTAACTTTAAGTATATTTGTTTTTATTAAATTTCAACTATGCATTTTTTGGGGCATTTTGTAGCACATTCTTTGCAACCCACGCATTTTTTGTAGTCTATAACGGGAAGGTCGTTGACCATTTCTATTGCACCGTGTTTGCAGGTTTTAGCACATAATCCGCAACCTATGCAACCTACCGAGCAAGCGTTCATAACGTCTTTTCCGCGGCAGTTAGTGTTGCAGGCTACGTAAACCTTTGCGGATTTAGGTATAAAATCTATCAAATGTTTGGGGCAATTTTTTGCGCATAAACCGCAAGCATCGCAAAGCGCCTTGTCAGTTTTTGCTATTCCGTTAGATACGCAAATTCCGTTGTTAGGGCAGGTTTTTTCGCAAGTGCCGCCGCCAAGACAGCCGAAGGAACAAGCTTTATTTCCACCTGCAAAATTAGATTGCGCTTTGCAGTCCGTGTTGCCAACGTATTCAAAACGGTCTTTACAATTCTCGCCGCCTCTGCATTTTACAACGGCGAATTTTTCTTCTTCGTCCGTTATTTCGCAACCGAGAATTCTTGCGATTTCTTTTTTGTTTTCTTTAGGGGTGGGACCGCAACCGTTTATAGTTGCTCTGCCTTCTGCAAGTGCCTTAGCAAAATCCGCACAGCCTGCAAATCCGCAACCGCCACAGTTTGCTCCCGCCAACTTTTCTGCGATAGCCGCTGCCTTTTCGTCTTCTTTAACGGCGCAAAGTTTAGAAACTAAAATTATTAATACCGCAAAGATTACCGCTAAAATTGCCATAACGCCCAAAACGATTCCGAACGTTTGCCAGTTAATACTTGTTAATAAATTATTCATAACGGTTTCTCCTTATACGAGTGCGAACACGTAGAACGCCATAGCGATAAAGCAAGCGCAAATGAGTGCGATAGGAAAGCCTTTTAAACTTTTTGCAATCGGTAGTTTAGAAACTTTTTCTCTTATACCGCTCATTAAAACGATAGCTAAAGTAAAACCGAGTCCCGCAAACAAACCGTAAAGCACGGCGTATCCCATATTCATAGAAGATATACCCAAAAGGCTTATCATTTGTCCGTGGTCGATAACTAGTTCCGCAACGCCTAATACCGCACAGTTTGTGGTGATTAGGGGAAGGTAAATACCCATTGCGTTATAAAGAGTTGGCGAGAATTTTTTAAGCGCCATCTCTATCATTTGAACTATGCCCGCTATTACGAATATAAACACTATAATTTCCATATATTCAATTCCTAGCGGAACTAAAATCATAGTATATATAGGGTAGGTGATAAGGCAGGTGATAGTCATAACGAATGTCACCGCAATACCCATTCCGAAAGCGGATTTAGTATCTTTACTTACGCCCAAGAAGGGACAAATTCCCAAAAATTGAACTACTACGAAGTTGTTTATAAATACTGCAGATATTATAACGGATAAAAACGCCATATTATTCTTCCTCCTTAGTTTGTTCGTTTAAGTTGCCTAAAAGCGAGTTCTTTTTTTGCTTTTTAGATGCTAGGTTGGATATAAAAGCAACAAACCCGATAAACAATGCAAAAGTAAAGAATGCACCTGCACTAGAAGCAAAGAACTCTATTTTAAAGTCCCAAAGTTTGTAGCCGAATACAGCGCCTGAACCCAAAATTTCTCTAAAAGCGCCCATAAGAGTAAGTGCGCAAGTAAATCCTAAGCCCATAAATAATCCGTCTGCCGCACTTGCTATAACGGGATTTTTGCTAGCAAAACTTTCCGCTCTTGCAAGAATTATGCAGTTTACTACGATTAGAGGAAGGTATAGTCCCAAAGATTCGTAAAGGTCGGGCATAAATTTGTCTAAAACAAGCCTTACTATAGTTACGAACGTTGCTATTATAAGAACGAATGCAGGTATGCGCACTTGGTTAGGTATCACTTTTCTTAAAAGAGAAACAAGAATATTGCTGAATATCAAAACGAAAGTGACGGCAAGTCCCATACCGATACCGTTCATTGCCATTGTTGTAAGCGCAAGCGTGGGACAAGTTCCCAAAACCAACTTAAAAGTAGGGTTGCTGGTAATAAGTCCGTCTTTTGCTATTTTTTTAAAGTCGGTTTTCATATTTTAGCCTCCCTTATGTATTTTATTACGCAGTTTACAGCGTTGTTTGCGGCGGTTGCGGAATAAGTTGCACCCGAAACGGGGTTGTATATTCCTTCTTCACCAGTTTTTTCAACAAAATAGTCGTCGGTAATATCAACGTAAAAATTATTATAAAAACTTCCGTCTAACTTGCTCATAAGAGTTTGTTTTGTAAAACTTTCCATTATAACGGTTTCTATTTTTTCGGATTCTCCGTTGCACACCACTTTTACCCAAACGGTGATGGTGCCGTTTTTATATCCGCCCGTTCCTTCCGTGCAGAAGAGTAAATCGTAGTTTTCTTGTTCGCCGACTTTGTATATCTTGTTTATGTTTCCGAATTCTTCGTACTTAATAGCGGCATTCAAACTTTCATCGTCCGAATCTATATCTAATACGATAGAGAATTCTTTTTCTTCTCCGTATATTTTTTTGATTGCTCTCATACTTCTTTCGTCCGGAGAAACGTATAATAAATCGTTTAACAAAGCAAGTATTCCACCGGATAAAAGAGAGATGATCAAAAGAACGGAAATACACTTAAACCATATATTAGAGAATATCTTTTTCATTATTTATTCTCCTTTGCCTTGCGGCTTCCGAAAGGTTTAGATACGATGAACTTATCTATAAGCGGAACAACAATGTTCATTAAGAGTATCGCAAAAGAAACGGTTTCCATTTTGGTTGCCTGCCTTAACCCTGCAGTTAAAAGACCTAGGCAAACAAAGTAAATTATATTTCCTAACTTAGTGTTGGGAGTGGTTACGTAATCGGTTGCCATAAAGAACGAGCCTATTATAAGACCGCCCGAAAGTATTGAGGGCAAGAAATACGAAAAATCGAATCCGTTAAGACAAACGGTGAAAAGCCCCGTGACGGCTACGTAAATTATCGGCAACTTGATATCTATTATTTTTAAGACTGCCAAATAAATTGCGCCGGCAAGAAGTGCAACCTTACAAGTTTCGCCTATACAACCGGAAAGTCCCGTTCCCAAAAGCAAATCCCAATTAGAAAGGTTGGGAACGTTTCCGTTAGATAAAAGGTCTACTAACGTGGTTGCGCTTGTGGAAAGCGTTCCGCCGGAAACAGAGCCTATAGAAGGAGCAAGCCAAGCGGTTGCAACCGATTGAAAGGACATAAATATAAATATTCTTCCTACGATTGCGGGGTTTACAAAGTTTTTACCTGTTCCGCCGAATATGAGTTTTACTACGACTACTGCAAACGCACTGCCTAAAAGGGGAGCGTATAGTGGATAGTTTGTTCCTATCACCATCGCAACGAGCAACCCCGTGACGCAAGAAGAATAGTCGAAAGAGCGCGCTATTTCGCCAAATTTTTTACCCATTATTAAATAGTAAATAAATTCCGAACCGACTGCGCCTACCAAAGAGAGTAAAACCATTAAAAACGCGTTTAAGCCAAAAAATACGATTCCCATAATTACCGCAGGCATAAGTGCTATGCAAACGTTAATCATAATCCATTTAGTGGTTTTGGGCGTTTTTACGTGCGGAGAAGAAGAATAAGTTAAAAGATTTGAATCAGCCATTTTTTTTCATCTCCTTAATTGCGGCTTTCGCCATATTTATGCTTTGAACAAGCGGGCGCTTTGCCGGACAGTTGTATGCGCAAGAACCACATTCTATGCAGTTCATCGCGCCGTATTTTTCCGCATTTTTATAATCGCCTGCAAGTGCGTAAAATTCTATATACATCGGCATCAATCTCATAGGACAGTTTTTAGCACATTCCGCACAGTTGATGCAGTTTGTAGGAGAAGAAACACTGGTTTCTTCTTTTGTTAAAAGCAACAGACCGGAATCGGTTTTTCTAGCGTAGTGGTCTAAACCGATAAGTGCACGCCCCATCATAGGACCGCCTGCGATTGCCTTTTTAACGCCTTCGTTCTTTCCGCAGTATTCAACTATTTCGTTAAACGGCGTGCCTATTCTAACTTTTAAGTTTTTAGGGGTTAAAACGCCTTTTCCGCTTACCGTCATAACTATTTCGGTAAGTGGTTTGTTAAGTTCAACGGCTTCGTAAACTGCTATCATCGTTTTGATGTTTTGAACGCAACAGCCAACGTCGAACGGCATTTTTCCGGGTGCAACTTTTCTTCCCGTGGTGCAGTATATCAAATGTTTTTCACTGCCCATAGGGTATTGTTTTTTTAGCACCGCAACCTTAACGTCGGGATAATTTTCAAACGCCTTTATCGCTTCGGGTTTATTTGCTTCTATTCCGATAACTATATCGCTAACGCCCAAAGCCGCCGCCGTGTATTTAATTCCTTTATACACGTCTTCCGTTCTCTCGATCATAAGTCTAAAATCGCAGTTTAAGTACGGTTCACATTCCGCTCCGTTGATTACAAGAGTGTTTAACTGGCTTTTAGGAGAGAGTTTTACGGCGGTGGGAAAGCCCGCTCCGCCAAGACCTACGATACCCGCTAGGCGAATTCTTTCTACTAAACTAGACTTTTCTAGGTTTTCGATAGGGGGCAATAAAACTTCTTCGTCTTTTCCGTCGTTTACTATTACAACGTGAGTTTGCGTTTGCCCTAAACCGTTTACGATGGGACGCACGCTTTCAACCGTTCCTGAAACGGAAGAGTAAACGTTGGCGGAAACGGCGCCTGCAGCTTCACCTATGAGTTGCCCTTTTTTTACGTAGTCGCCTTCTTTTACGATGCAAGCGGCAGGTGCTCCGATATGTTGAGAAAGGCTGATATAAACCTTTTCGGGTGCAGGCAAAGTTTCTATGGGCGAATCTTTGCAAAGCGCCTTGTTATCGGGGACGTGAATGCCGTAAGCATACCTTTTTGCCTTGAATATACTCAAATTTTATCCTCCGTATCGCCGAGTGAAATAAATTTTTGCAAAGGAAACCTTAATATAAGGTAAACTGCAAACCCGACGAATATCCCCGCTATCCCACCGATTAGGGCAAGATACGGTAAATAAACAAAATATTCGGTTCCGCCCGTGACCAGACAGAAAACCGTGTTTTGAACTATCAAATTTATCACGCTTCCAAGCGTGCTAATTGAAACCACGCTTATTTTTTTTGCACGATAAATCAAAAGTATCTCTATCGTGATGGAAATTATTCCCGCCGGCAAAGAATATAACGTTGCCGAAACGTTTCCGGAAAAAATGCTACCTAAAAGAATTTTTATAAGCAAAGCGGCATAGCCGTAGGACTTGCCTAAAATAAAAATCGCAAGCAAGATAAAAACGTTTGAAACGCCAAGTCTTGCACCAGGAACGAATAACGGCGGAAAAAGTCCTTCTATAATGAACGATATTAGTGCCAACGCAGAAAGAATAGCACAAAGGGTTAGTTTTTTTGTTCTATTCATACTCCGCACTCCCCGTAGTGACGGGCAAATAGTCCCCACCCAAAGCCACTATTTTTAATCCGTGCGGCATACACGCTATCATTTTGCCCGCACCGTCTATTTTAGGTGAATGAACGCAGTCTTTTTTTATGGAGCAATTACTCTCAGTCACCTTTACCGTTTTTTCGGTTAAAGAAACGAGCAAAACGTTGTATTCGCTTTTTTCGGCGTTTGTAAAAACGGTTATAATAAGTTTACCGTTTTCTTGCGGCAAAACTTCTATTTGCCCCGAAAAATCTTTTTGTTCGTAAGTTCCGTCCTTAAATTTTAGCGTAAATATTTCCTTTCCGTCCGCAATAATTTTAAAGCCGTTGTAATCGGAAGTATTCGGCAAAATAACAAAAGACAAAAAAAGAAGAAAAACCAAGAACACCACAGCCGAATAAACCAACACGTCTGCAATGCGAAATGCACGTATTTTATCACATTTAATCATCTCACGGTTTTTCATAATAACTTACTTTATAATTTTACTAAATGAATAAATATTTGTCAAACGGAAAAGTGTTTATTGTGGGGGTGAAATAAAAAATAGTTTTATAAAAACTATATAATAAAAACTAAACAAAAGTAGCAAAAAAATTA
>CAYVPW010000021.1:0-24431 GCA_964453915.1 uncultured Christensenella sp.
TTTTATTACCGCAACTATTATTTTTATTTTATCTAGGGTAGAATGGTTTTTTGCGGTTTTTTTGGAATTTGATATCGTTTAATTTTAACCGCTTGAATTCGAGCGGTTTTATTTTTGGAGTTATACTTTAAGGAGAAATTAAAATGTGGCTTGACTATCTTATGTTGGGTGTCTATGCGGCAAGTATGGTTTTTATTGCGTTATACACAAGAAACCGTTCTAAAACCGTAAACGACTTTTTGCTTGCGGGCAAAAAAGGATTAAACGGGTGGATGTCTGCTTTTGCATACGGAACTACGTATTTTTCCGCCGTTATTTTTATCGGCTATGCGGGAAAGTTCGGTGCTGAATACGGACTGTCTTCCGTTTGGATAGGGATAGGAAACGCCGTTATAGGTTCTTTGCTTGCGTGGATGCTTTTAGCAAAGTCAACAAAGAATATGACAACGAGATTGTCCGCAAAAACAATGCCGGAATTTTTTGAAAAGAGATATGGCAGCGGCTCGCTAAAACTTTGCTCTGCAATAATAATATTTTTGTTTTTAATACCTTATTCCGCATCGGTTTATAACGGATTATCCAGTTTGTTTGAAATTGTCTTCGGAATAGACGGTTGGATAATAATGATAGCGCTTGCGGCTATCACTGCGTTATACTTATTTTTCGGCGGGTATTTTGCAACCGCTCTTTCGGATTTTATACAAGGAATTATTATGCTTATAGGCGTTGTGCTTATGGTGTTGTTCTTTTTAAAGGACGAGAGGGTTGCTTGGGATTTGAGTGAACTCGTTTCTAATCCTGAATATTCTTGGTTTACTTTTTCAAGCGAAAAAACGGGAATTTACGGGCACACGGTTTCTTTATTGTCTTTGGTGCTTTTAACTTCCGTAGGTGTTTACGGGCTTCCACAAACGGTGCATAAATACTATGCTTTAAGAGATAAAAAAGCGTTGACGCAAGGCACCGTTGTAAGCACGCTTTTTGCTTTGATTATAGGCTTTGGCGCATATTTCGTGGGTTCTTTAAGCGGATTGTTCCCGGAAGTTGCGGGAATTTCCGGCGACAATATAATTCCGCATATGCTAAAACTTGTAATTCCAGCAGGACTTATGGGGGTTATTGCGGTGTTGATTTTATCTGCAAGTATGTCTACGCTTTCTTCGGTTTCTTTAACAAGTGCTTCCGTTGTTGCCGTGGATATTTATAAAGGAAAAATCAATAAAGGAGCACCCGATAAAAAGGTAAACGCTACCATGCGTGTTTTATGTTTGGTTTTTGTTGCCATTTCTCTAGCGCTTGCTATTTTGAACGAAGAATTCCATATTTCCGCCATTGCATATATGATGGGATTAAGTTGGGGAACTCTTGCAGGCTGCTTCTTCGGTCCGTTTGTTTTGGGGCTTAAGTGGAAAAAAGTTTCTAAACCAGCCGTTTGGGCTTCTATGATAGGTTCTTTAGCGTTGACTGTTTTATTGATTTTTATATTCGGATACGACGTAAACGGTTGGACTTGTTCTTTCGGTACCGCACTAAAGAGCGGCATAGAGCAATCTCCGCTTATCGGAGTTATATGTATGGTATACTCCGTGATAGTGACTGTTGTGGTAAGTTTATTTACAAAAGCGCCCGATAAAGAAATTATAGAAAACGCTTTTGATAAAAAAGTTGAAAATATTATTGAATAATCAGTTGTTTTAGGAGAAAACGATGTTTTGGTCTAAAGAAGAAACAATGCCGAGAAGCGAGATTGAAAAAATTCAACTCGAAAGATTACAAGAAACGGTAAACAGGGTGTACGAAAAAGTTTTGCCTTACAGAAAAAAAATGGATGAAGCGGGCGTTTTGCCAAGTGATATAAAATCTTTAAAAGATTTATCAAAACTGCCTTTTATCACCAAACAAGATTTAAGGGATAATTATCCTTTCGGGCTTTTGGCGGTAGATAAAGACGAATTGTCTAGGGTTCACGCCAGCAGCGGCACTACGGGAAAACCTACCGTTGTTGCCTACACTAAAAAGGATTTAGAAACGTGGACGGAATGTGTTTCCAGAATAGCCTGTATGGGCGGCGCTTCCAAAAAAGATATGGCGCAAATTTGTTTTGGATACGGAATGTTTACGGGGGCGTTGGGGCTTCATTACGGTTTAGAAAATATCGGAGCTACAATCGTGCCTTCTTCTACGGGAAATTCCGAAAAGCAAATAATGTATATGCAAGACTTTAATACTTCGCTTTTGGTCGCAACGCCATCTTATGCGTTAAGGCTTGCGGAAGTTGCTAACGAAATGGGAATTGACCCCAAAAAAGACCTAAACGTTAAAATAGGGCTTGTAGGAAGTGAACTTTTAACCGACGCTATGAGAGATGAAATGCACAAAGTTTGGGGCGAAGATATGCTTGTCACTTCCAACTATGGAATGAGCGAACTTATGGGACCCGGTGTTTCGGGAGAGTGTGAATATTTATGCGGAATGCATATTAACGAAGACTTTTTTATTCCTGAAATTATAAATCCCGCAACGGGCGAGGTTTTACCCGAAGGTGAAAAGGGAGAGTTAGTTATTACCTGTATAAAAAAAGAGGCGTTGCCGCTTATAAGATACAGAACGAAAGATATCACCCGTTTGTTTTATGATAAGTGTAAGTGCGGAAGAACGTTTTGCAGAATGGAAAATCCTTCCGGAAGAAGCGACGATATGTTAAAAGTGCGCGGGGTAAACGTTTTTCCCAGTCAAATAGAAGAAGTTATTTTGAGTTTTGATGAACTTGGACCGCATTACGAAATAATCGTTGAAAGGGAAGGATATTCCGATAAACTATCCGTAAGGGTAGAACTTGCAAAATCTACGGACTCTTTTGGAGAATTAGAAAGTTTATCTAACAGAGTAAGGGGAAAAATAAGAACGATTTTAGGGCTAGACGTAAAGATAATTTTAGAATCGCCTAACACCTTACAAAGATTTGAAGGCAAAGCAAAAAGGATAAGAGATTTAAGGAGTAAATAAATGGCAGACAAAATAATTATGCTTGGAAACGAAGCGATTGCGAGAGGAGCGTTTGAGGCAGGTGTTAAGTTATCTAGCGCATATCCCGGAACACCGAGTACGGAAATAAGCGAAAATCTTGCAAAATATAACGAAGTATATACCGAATGGGCACCTAACGAAAAGGTTGCCGTAGAAGTTGCTATAGGTGGCTCTATTGCCGGCGTAAGAACAATGGCTTGTATGAAACACGTTGGGCTAAACGTTGCAAGCGATCCGCTTTATACATTTTCTTATACGGGTGTAAACGGCGGTGCCGTTTTGGTGGTTGCGGACGATCCGGGGTTAGCAAGTTCTCAAAACGAACAAGATACCAGAATGATAGGAAGAAGCGCACACGTTCCCGTGATAGAGCCTTCCGACAGTATGGAAGCAAAAGAATTTGTTAAATTTGCATACGAACTTTCCGAAAAATACGATACGCCCGTTATTTTAAGAACTACGACTAAACTTGCACACTCTCAAGGCGTTGTAGAGTTTTGCGACAGGGTTGTTCCCGAAGATAAAATTTACGAAAGAAGCGTTTCTAAATACGTAATGATGCCCGGCTCTGCTATAGGTCGCCACGTTGTGGTTGAAAAAAAGGACGAGATAATTGCAAAAGACGGTTGCGAATTCCCTATAAATAAGGTTGAATATAACGATAAAAAGATAGGTTTTATCACTAGCGGAATTGCTTATCAATACGTTAAAGAAGCGTGCCCTAACGCAAGCGTGTTAAAACTAGGTTTGGTTAATCCGCTACCGAAAAAACTTATTGAAGATTTTATTTCCAACGTAGAAGAAGTTTACGTTTTTGAAGAATTAGAGCCTGTAATAGAAGAGCAAATTAGGGCTTGGGGACACAACGTTAAAGGAAAAGAATTATTTACAAGACAAGGCGAATACAGTGCAAATTTATTAAAAAAAGTTTTATACGGCAAGTCCGATATGGTTTTTGATAAGTTAGATGCGCCTAACCGTCCGCCGATACTTTGTTCCGGTTGCCCGCACAGAAGCGTTTTCTCTGTTCTTTCAAAATTAAAAATTCACGCTGCCGGCGATATAGGTTGTTATACGTTGGGTGCGGTTGCTCCTTTAAGCGTAATCGATACTACCGTTTGTATGGGCGCAAGTATTTCTACTTTGCACGGAATGGAAAAGGCGAAGGGAAAAGATTATATTAAAAACTGGGTGGCTGTGATAGGAGATTCAACGTTTTTACATACGGGCGTAAATTCCTTAATAAATATGGTATACAACAAGTCCACGGGCACGGTTATTATTTTGGATAACAGAACTACCGGAATGACAGGACATCAAGAACACGCCGCAACGGGAAAAACCTTAAAGGGAGAAGAAACCTACGCTATAGATTTATCCGTTTTGTGTAAGGCGGTTGGCGTTCCAAGCGTTATTACCGTTGATGCCTTTAACGTTGACTTGTTAGAAAAAACGATAAAAGAAAGCGTTGATAGCGACGTTTTAACGGTAATAATTGCAAAAGCGCCTTGTGCGTTGCTTAAAGGACAAAAGTTCCCGTATTATTATCATATAAACACCGAAAAGTGCAAAAAGTGCGGCGCTTGTATGAAAATAGGTTGCCCCGCATTGACTAAGGGAAAAGACGGATTTGTTAAAATAGATTTTTCTATGTGCAACGGTTGCGGATTGTGTGCATCTAAATGCAAATTCCAAGCGATAGAGAAAAAGGAGAGATGATAATGAAAACAATGAATATAATGGTTGTCGGCGTAGGCGGGCAAGGTACTCTTCTTACAAGTAGAATTATAGGTAAAACCGCATTAGAAAACGGATACGACGTTAAACTTTCGGAAGTGCACGGTATGGCGCAAAGGGGCGGAAGCGTTGTTACGTTCGTTAGATTCGGAGAAAAGGTTTACGAACCAGTTTGCGAGGAAGGAGACGTAGACGTTTTGATTTCTTTTGAAAGATTGGAAGCGTTAAGATACGCTCATTTCTTAAAAAAAGACGGAAAGATTATAGTAAACGATTGCAGAATTGACCCTATGACGGTAGTTATTGGTGCAAAAGAATATCCGGAAGGTATAATAGAAGAACTTTCTAAAGAGCATAGCGTATATTCTATAGACGGCGGAAAAATCGCTTTAGAATTAGGAAACAACAAAGTGCTTAATTCCGTTGTTTTGGGTCTTGCCGCAAGACACATAGGGTTCGATAAAAAAGATTGGCTAAGCGTTGTAGAAAAAACCGTTCCGCAAAAAACGGTTGAAATTAACGAAAAAGCCTTTATAGCAGGATACGGAGACTAATTTTTTAGGAGATGACGGTATGATTTGGAACGAAACAAAAGAGTGTATGTCAAGAGACGAGATGACTGCCCTTCAAAGTGCAAGACTTGTAAAATTGGTAGATTACGTTTATCATAACGTAGAGTTTTACCGCAAAAAAATGCAAAAAGAAGGTCTTCTTCCCGGCGATATAAAAAGCATAGAAGATATTACTAAACTTCCGTTTACTACAAAAGACGATTTAAGAGACAACTATCCTTTCGGGCTTTTTGCCGTGCCTAAATCTCAAATTGTAAGGGTGCACGCAAGTAGCGGAACAACCGGCAAAGCAACGGTTGTAGGATATACTAAACACGATATTAACGTTTGGGCGGAATGTGTTTCAAGATGTTTGACTATGGCGGGCGTCGGTAAAGAAGACGTTATTCAAGTAGGCTACGGCTACGGATTGTTTACTGGTGGTTTAGGCGCACACTACGGTGCGGAAAATATAGGCGCAATGGTCGTTCCGATGAGTACGGGTAATTCTAAAAAACTTACCACTATGATGTTAGATTTCGGGGCAACGGCAATCGCTTGCACGCCTTCTTATTTATTGCACATTGCAGAGCTATTAGAAAACGAAGGAAAAATTCCCGAACTAAAATTAAAAGCGGCAATATGCGGTGCAGAACCTTGGACGGACAAGATGAGAGAAGAAATCGAAAGCAGACTTCACATAAACGCTTTTGATATTTACGGACTTAGCGAAGTTATGGGCCCGGGTGTTGCGTGTGATTGTATTCATCATAAAGGTTTACACGTTTGCGAAGACCATTTCTTGCCTGAAATTATAAATTCGGCTAATATGCAACCGCAAAAGCAAGGCGAACTTGGCGAGTTGGTATTTACCACTTTAACGAAAGAAGGTTTGCCGCTTATAAGATACAGAACAAAAGATTTAACAAGCATTGATTATAGTAAATGCGAGTGTGGAAGAACAAGCGCAAGGATAAGCAAATTTAAAGGAAGAATAGACGATATGCTTATAATCCGCGGCGTAAACGTTTTCCCAAGTCAAGTTGAAACTGCACTTTTAGATATAGAAGAAGTGTCTCCGCACTACATGATGATTGTTGACAGGGTAAATAATTTAGATACATTAGAGATACAGGTTGAAATTTCCGAAAAGTATTTTGAAGACGAAATTAAAGGATTAGAAAGGGTTTCTAATAAGATAGCGCACGCAATAAATCAAGCGCTTGGCTTAAATGCAAAGATAAGAATAGTTGAACCGCAAACTCTTCAAAGATTTGAAGGAAAGTCCGTTCACGTAATTGATAAAAGGAAACTTTATTAAAGGGGAAAACATTATGGCTAAACAATTATCGGTTTTTATTGAAAACAGACAAGGCAGACTTGGTGAGGTTTTGAGAGTATTAAAAGAAAACAACGTTAATATTTTATCCTTATCACTTGCCGATACCACCGAATACGGATTGTTGAGATTGATAGTAAATAATCCCGATTTAGGAAAAGAAAAACTTGTAGAATCGGGCTTTTCCACAATGCTTACCAAGGTTTTCGTGGTAAAAATAGGACACAGCGCAGGGAGTTTACAACAACTTGTTTCTACGTTATCTTTAAAAGGAATAAGCGTTGAATATATGTACGGCTTATCTACCGAAAAGGAAGATGCGTTTATCGTTTTAAAACTCTCCGATGCGGAAAAGGCAAGCGCTATATTAAAAGATTGCGGAGTTGCAACGCTTTCTTCGGAAGAAATTGCAAATATTTAATAAAGGACTTATAAAATGATAATAGATTTTCACACGCATATTTTTCCGGAAAAAATTGCTCAAAGAACTATAGATATGCTAGAAAAGCTTTGCAACGGAAAGGCTTCTACGGACGGCACGGTGGAGGGGCTTATAAAACAAATGGATAAAGCAAACGTTGATATATCCGTTTCTCTTCCCGTTTTAACTAAGCCTTCTCAATTTGATAGCGTTCTTAAATTCGCCGTTGAAGTTAACGAGCGTTTTAAAAACGAAACTAAAAGAAAACTTATTTCTTTTGCCGGTATTCACCCCTTATGCGAAGATATAGAAGGCAAAATGAAACTTGTAAAAGAAAGCGGCATAAAAGGCGTTAAAATTCATCCCGATTATCAAGGAACTAGAATTGACCACGAAGGATATATTAAAATTCTTAAAAGTGCAAAGGATAACGACCTTATTGTAGTCACGCACTCCGGTGTGGACGACGGGTATAGAGATAAAACGCTTAATTGCCCGCCGGAACTTGTAAAAAAGGTTATAAAACAGGTCGGGCACGATAAGTTTGTTTTAGGGCATTACGGTGCTTGCGAACAATGGGAAGAAGTTCTTGATACTTTATGCGGAGAAAACGTATATTTTGATACTGCGTTTACTCTTCATAAAATAGAGCCGGAATTATTTAAAAAGATTTTGTTTAAGCACGGCGAGAATAAAGTGGTTTTTGCTACGGATTGCCCGTGGCGCGATATGGCGGAAGACGTTGAAACGCTAAATTCATACGGTTTACCAAAAGAAACGTTAGACAAGATTTATTATAAAAACGCTATAAAACTATTAGGATTGTAATACTATGGAAATAAATCAAAAAATGTTTGCGTTAGGTAGCAAGCGTTCGGTTATTAGAGAAATATTTGAATACAGTAAAAAAAGAGCGAGTGAAATCGGTGCGGAAAACGTTTATAATTTTAGTTTGGGAAACCCAAGCGTTGACCCGCCAAAAGAAGTAAACGAAGCTATAAAAGAGTTGTTAGACGGCGTAAAGCCTTCCGTTTTGCACGGATATACTTCCGCCCAAGGCGATTTTGGCGTTAGAAAAGGCGTTGCTGAATATATTAACGAAAGGTTTAATTTAGCCTTAAACGCAGACAATATTTATATGACGTGCGGCGCTGCTGCTAGTTTGACAATATCGTTAAAAGCGGTTATGAACGAGGGCGAAGAGTGTATTGTTTTTGCACCTTTTTTTACCGAGTATAGGGTATTTATAGAAAACGCGGGCGGAAAGATTGTTGTTTCTAATCCTAAGCAAGAAGATTTTTGCATAGATTTTAACGATTTTGAAAGTAAAATAAATCAAAAAACAAGAGCGGTAATCGTAAACTCACCAAACAATCCTAGCGGTGTTGTTTACCCTGAACAGGATATTAAGCGTTTAAGTGAAATTTTAGAAAAGAAATCTAAAGAATACGGAAAGGCGATATATCTTATTGCAGACGAACCGTATAGAGAATTAGTTTATAACGGGGTAAAAGTGCCTTACGTTATGAATTATTACGTTAATTCTTTGGTTTGTTATTCTTATTCAAAGGCATTATCTTTGCCGGGTGAAAGAATAGGTTATATTGCGGTTAATCCTAAAATGAAGGATTCTAACAGCATTTATCTTGCCGTTTGCGGCGCAGGTAGGTCTTTAGGATACGTTTGTGCCCCTAGTTTGTTTCAACAGGTAATATTAAAATGCTTAAAACTTACTTCAGACGTAAATGCTTATAAAGAAAACAGAGATTTGTTGTATAATTCTTTGTCTTCTTTCGGATTCGACTGTATAAGACCGGACGGAGCGTTTTATCTCTTTGTAAAGACACCCGAAAATGATGCTTACGCTTTTTATGAAAAGGCAAAAGAAAAAGAAATATTAGTTGTTCCTTGTGATGATTTCGGCGTACAGGGCTACGTTAGAATTGCATATTGCGTTGACAAAAAGACAATAGAAAATTCTTTGCCTGCATTTAAGGCTTTGGCAAAAGAATATGGTATACTTTAAAAATTAAACGACATAAAAAAGCCCGAAAAACTTTCGGGCTTTAACTTTAACAATTCTTTAACATTTTAAAAACGTTTTTTTGTTTTAAAAGGGGTAAATTATTAAAAAGGAGAAAATTATGATAAAGATTTTGGTTGCGGAAGACGACGTGGATTTGAATAAATTCGTTTCTTTAAGTTTAATAAACGCCGGATATGAAGTTTTATCTTGCTTTAACGGCGAAGAAGCGATTGAAAAGATAGAAACAGAAAGCGTTGATTTGTTGCTTACAGATATAATGATGCCCCAAAAAAACGGATTTGAAGTTGCTGAAGCCGTTAGAGAAACCGATAAATCTATGCCCATAATTTTTATGTCTGCTAAAGAAGATAAATATTCTAAAATGTTAGGTTATAACGTGGGGATAGACGAATACGTGACTAAGCCTTTTGATATGGACGTTTTGCTTATGAAGTTAAAAGCAATTTTAAGGCGTGCAAAAATCGAAGCGGAAAAAGAAATAACAGTGGGCAACTTTACTATGAATAAAGAAGAGCGTTCCGCCGAGATAGACGGTGAGGAAGTTCCTTTTACGGTGAGAGAATTCGATATACTGTTTAAACTATTATCGTATCCTAAAAAAACTTTTACACGCTCCGCTTTAATGAACGAATTTTGGGATTACGATTCTTCTGCAACAAGCAGAACGGTAGACGTGTATATGGCAAAACTTCGTGAAAAAACCGTTCCGTGCGACGGGTTTGAGATTGTAACGGTTCACGGATTAGGGTACAAGGCGGTGCTAAAATGAAAGGAAGAAAAAAAAGAACGTCTTCCGGAATAATTGGGGCAATTATATTTTTTGTTTTGATTGCCTGCATAATGCAAAGCGCAATTTTAGTTTACGACTATATTATAAAAATGACAAACGACAATTTGACCATTGCTTTGCTTATTTTATCCGTAATAATATTCTTTTCCGCAATATTTACGCTTATCGATTATTTTAGGAGAAGATTTACCGTAGATAAACCCCTAAAAAAGATTTTGGGTGCAACAGAACAAATTGCAAAGGGGGATTTTAACGTTAAATTAAATATAGAGCACGAATACGGTAAGTATAACGCTTACGATTTGATTATGGAAAACGTTAACAAAATGGCTGCGGAACTTAGGAATAACGAACTGTTAAAAACGGATTTTATTGCAAACGTTTCTCACGAAATGAAAACTCCGCTTGCCGTTATTAGAAATTACGCTTATCTTTTACAAAACGACGATATAAGTAAAGAAGATAAAAAAAACTATACGGCAACGCTTATAGGTGCTGCAGATAGACTGTCTTGTCTTATTACAAACGTTTTAAAACTTAACAAACTGGAAAATCAAGAAATTAAAGAGCAGTATGAAAATTTTTCTTTAACGGAATCTTTATCTCAATCTATTGTAGAATTTGAAACGCTTTTAGAAAATAAAAATTTAGAACTGATTTGCGATTTAGAAGACGTTAATATTTTTTCTTCTAAAAGCTTATTAGAAATTGTTTGGAATAATTTGCTTTCTAACGCAATAAAGTTTACGCCAAACGGCGGAAAATTAGAGGTTTATCTAAAAAGAAACGATAGTCGTGTTAATATTACCGTAAAAGACAGCGGCTGCGGTATATCCAAAGAAATCGGAGAAAAAATCTTTGAAAAGTTTTATCAAGGAGATACTTCTCGCGCAAAGGAAGGAAACGGTTTAGGGCTTGCTCTTGTAAAAAAAGTTATAGATATTTTAGGCGGAGAAATATCGGTTGAAAGCGAAGTAGGAAAAGGCAGTGCGTTCACGATTACGCTAAGGGATAACGCAAATGAATAAAAAGTTAAAAGAACTTTTGATTTGTTTTAAGTCCCCACCGACTTATATAAAAGTTATTTCGTATTTGGGCACTTTAATAACGGCAGTGTCTTCCGTGTTGCTTTTGTTGTTAGGCGGTAAAGATAAAACGGCATCTATTTTTGCTTATTGTCTTTTTGCTTTGGCGGCTATATTTTTAGCTTATTCGGTTTATTTAATCGTTAGGGCTGCACCGAATATAAAAAATAATATAATAAACGTATTAAAAAAGAGAGAGTTTACCAACAGATTATTAGAAAATTTTGGATTTAGAACGATAGTTTTTTCTGCTTTTTCTTTTTGTTTAGGTATTATATTTGCCTTGTTTAACGGATATTTGGGCTTAGCGAATAAGTCTATATGGTACGGAGCGCTTGCAGCATACTATTTTTTTATTTCTTTTTTAAGAGGCGGAATTTTAGTCTTTAAGAAAAAATCTAAAAAAGAAGAAAAAAACGATTGCTTTTTAGATGCTAGAATGTATAGAAACAGCGGAATAGCACTGTTAGTACTAAACGTTGCAATGACATCTGCAATAGTGCAAATGATTTTTTATAACGCACATTTTTCTTATGCCGGGTGGACGGTATTTGCTTATGCGGCTTATGCCTTTTATAAAATGACTATGTCTGTAATAAGTTTTATAAAGGCAAACAAACAAACGGATTTAACCGTTGCCGCAATAAGAAACGTTAACCTTACGGATGCGTTGGTATCTATTTTGGCATTACAAACCGCACTTTTAACTACTTTTGATAAGGGCGGCGTAAATATTTCGGCAATAAATGCGTTTACAGGTTTTGCCGTTGCGGCGTTTACCGTGTTTTTGGGTGTATATATGATAATTTATTCTAGTAAAATAATAAAATGAATTAAAGGAAGTTCAAAAAATGAACGATAACAAATTTAACTACAAATACGTTGCATTAAACGAAGAAGAAAAAAAAGAGATTGAAAGTATAAGAAATCAATACGTAGAAAAAGAAAAATGCGAAACAAAAATAGAGCGTTTGCGCCGTCTTAATAACTTGGTTAAAAACGTTTCTACAACATGGGGATTGTGCTTGGGAATTATAGGTTGTTTGATTTTTGGATTGGGACTTACTATGATTTTAGAGTGGAACGTAGTAGTTTTGGGCGTTATAGTATGTTTGCCTGCGGTAGCTTTGATGGTTGCGGCATATCCGGTTTATTTAAAAATCCTAAAAAAGAACAAAGAAAAATACGGAGAAGAAATTATAAAGCTTTCTGAAGAATTGTTAAACGAAAAGAACGGTTAAATTAAAAAAGCGGAAATAAAGAAATTTATTTCCGCTTTTACAATTCTTTAACGTTTATATTACTTTTTAATTACGAGTTTTTATCTTTTTGTAAACAACTGTGCCATATAATATGGGTGTAAAAAACAAAAAGGAGAAACAAAACAATGAATCAACAAGAAATTATGGCGGTAGAAAAAATACGCGCAAGTTATCAAGAAAAGGAAATATCTAAAACGGAAGAATTAAAGGCTTTAGATAAAAGAGTTAAGCGCCCTGCAAAAATTACGGCGTACGTTCACGGAAGTGTTGGCGCTTTGGTTATGGGAACGGGAATGTGTTTATCTATGAGTATAATAGGCGCAAGTGTTCCTTTGGGAATAGGAGTTGGTATTTTAGGAATAGCTATGTGTTCTGTAAATTATCTTTTTTATAAAAGATTGCTAAAAAAGAGAAAAGATAAGTTTGTAAGTCAAATTATGGAATTATCCGGAAATATATTAAACGAAAAGGAGATATAATAATGAAAATGGTTAATTTTTTTAAGAATGCTTTTTCCGATATGAAAGAAAGCGCAAAAGAACAACACAAGGTAGACAAGGCAAATTTTAATGCGGTAAAGGCGGAATCTAAAGCCAATTTTGAAGAAAACAGGGGCAAAAACTCCTTTGCAAGGGCAAAGGCTCAGGCGAAAGAAAGTTGGGATAACGCTAAAATGAGCCCTGAAGAAAGGAAACAAAAAGTTGCTTTAGAAAGAGAAAAAGAACTAGAAGAAGCAAATTTAAGGATAGAGAAAGCCAACGAACGAATTAGTAATGCTAAAAATTAAATAAAAAATAATGTAAAAATTGTGGCTAAACCACAATTTTTACTTGCGTTCGGAAAGATTTCCGCTTATAATTTTATAGGTAAAGTTAGAAATATCGTCAACGCTTTCCGTGCAACCTGTTTCCACCCAAACCTTAGCTATAGAAAAAACGGCGGAAACGTTTACCACCGGTAAATATTTTCTTTCTATAGTGGTTTCGTTTGATTTTTTGGTTAAATCAAGCATTTTTGACAGTTTGTTAGAAAGGTATTCTATGTTTTGGTGTGGGATACGGAAGAGAACGTCGTCGTATAACTTTACGTTAGAAAAAAACTTGTTTATCAAATTTTTCCAAGCGGTAAGCCTGTCGTTTATAAAAACCGGCAAAACGTCTTTTGCAATCGTTTCGTAAAAACAGGTTAAACCGTAGTCCACAACGTTGTCTAAAGAAGAGAAATTTCTGTAAAAAGAAACTCTGCTTACGTTTGCTTCTTTAACAAGTTCGCTAATGGTAATATCGGAAAAAGTTTTTTTGGTAAGTAGCGAAAAATACCCTAAAACAAGGCTATTTTTAACGGTTTTTTTGTGAAACAACTTTTTTTCTATTTGTTCCATTACAAATTTGCCCCTAAATTTTACTTGATTATTTGAAACATTGTGTTCTATAATTATGATACAAAGTGTTTCAATATAATAAGTATATCACTTGATAGATAAAAAGTCAATCGTAAAAGGGGGTAATAAAAAAATGAAAAAAGTTTATGAAGGGGCTTATAGCCCCGAAGAACAAAAAGTAGATTACGGCTATTTATCCTTAAAAGAAAAAAAGTGCGCATATTGCGGAAAAAGTTTTTGCAGAATAGATTACACAAACTATGCGTACAAAAGGCTTGTTAAGGGGCATATGAAACTTTATTGTTCTTACACTTGCATGCAAAAGGCAAAGAAAGAAACAGAGTGAGATACATAAAATGAACGAAGCGTCTAACAAAATACTTACGATACCAAATCTTATATCACTTTTAAGACTACTGCTTATACCCATAATTATAGTGTGCTACGTGGTTTGTCAAAATTATATTTTATCTTTAGTATTTTTGGTGCTTTCCGCTTTTAGCGACGTTTTAGACGGGTTTATTGCCCGTAAATTTAATATGGTAAGTCAATTTGGGCGTGTTTTTGATCCGATAGTGGACAAGCTTACTTTGGTTTCCCTTTTGTTTACTCTTTCTTATAACTATAAAATAATGCTTCTTTTGGCTATGATTATAACGCTAAAAGAGTTGATATCCGGCGTTGTTGCTTTGGTTGTTTTTTGTAAGATTAAAAAGACGATTAATTCCGAATGGCACGGAAAGGTGTGTACGGCAACCGTTTACGCAACAATATTTACGCACGTTATTTTTGTTGAAATTCCGAGAGCGATAACATTTATATTGATAGGACTTTGCGTTGTTTTTATAATAAATTCTTTAACGCTGTACATAAGAAGATTTTTAAGAGAGAGAAAAGAGTTTTTACAGCAAAAAGAAGTTTCCAGATAAATAAGACTTTTTAATTTAATAATTATAAAATAAATTCCCGCTGCATAAATTTGTAGCGGGGTTTTTTTCTATAAAATCCGACGATATAATAAAAAACAACAATTTACTTTGCTTTTTAGCATATATAATTTTATATAAAATTGTTGGCGGAGAAGTATATGAAGCTTAATAAAATAATCGAAAACTTAAAAACCGTAAAAATTATAGGCGACGATAACGTTGAAATTAAAGATTTAAAAATAGACAGCGCATCCGTTTCCGTAGGGTCGCTTTACGTTTGTTTAAGCGGGAAGGAATTTGACGGACACGCCTTTATAAAACAGGTTGAGTTTTACGGTGCGGTGGCTATTATATCGGAAAGGGAAATAGAAACTTCTTTAACACAGGTAATCGTTAAAGACGCTAGGGAAGCAATGAGCATAGTGGCTTCTAATTTTTACGGTCATTCAGATAAAAAATTAAAGATAATAGGCGTCACGGGGACTAACGGAAAAACTACCGTCACTTATGCAATCAAATCTATTTTAGATCAAGCGGATATTAAATGCGGCGTTATAGGAACGCTAGGGGTAAAATATTTGGATTATTATAAAGAATCTTCTTTAACTACGCCCGACCCCATTGAATTGCACAAAATATTTTACGATATGGTTTTAAAAGGGGTAGAAGTTGTGGCAATGGAAGTTTCCGCCCACGCTTTAGCGCTTAAAAAACTTGTAGGAATAGATTTTGACGTTGGAATTTTTACTAATTTAACGCAAGATCATTTAGATTTTTTCGAAACGATGGAAGAGTATAAAAAGGCAAAGTTAAAACTTTTTGACGAGTTGAATTGTAAATTTGTTTTGGTAAACGGGGACGACGAAACGGGAAGAGAAATTTCTTTAAGCAATAAAAAAGCGCTTGTTTACGGTCTAGATAATCCGGCGGACGTTTTTGCCGTTGACGTTATAGAAGACAATAGCGGAACGGAGTTTTTTATAAACCTGTTCGATTGCGTTTATAAGGTAAAGAACGGGCTTTTGGGAAGGTTTAACGTTTATAATTGTCTATCTGCAGCCGCAGCGGTATGTTTGATAGGCGTATCGCCTAAAAACGCCGTTGACGGGCTAAACAAAATCAAATCTGTAAGCGGAAGACTTGAAAGGGTTTATAATAAAGATTTTTCCGTTTACGTTGATTACGCACACACTCCGGACGGGCTTTTTAATGCTTTAAGCGCACTTAAACCAATATGTAAAAAAAGATTGATATGCGTTTTCGGTTGCGGAGGAAACAGGGATAAAACAAAAAGGGAAATTATGGGCGAAATAAGCGGTAAACTTGCCGATTTTACGGTTATTACTTCGGATAATCCCAGATACGAAGAGCCTATGGATATAATGCGAACGATAGAAGAAGGGGTGTTAAAAAACAGTAAAAAATACGTTTTGGTGCAAGACAGAACGGAGGGGATAAGGTATGCCGTAAATTATGCTTGTAAAGACGACCTAATTTTAGTTGCCGGAAAGGGGAGCGAACAATATCAAGAAATACTCGGTATAAAACGCCTTTATAATGACAAAGATACTATAACCGAAATTATAGAGGGAAAAATTTGAAAGTTTACTTTTTAGCAACTGTTTTTGCACTTTGTTTAACCGTTGTATGCGGTAAGTTTGCCGTGCCTTTTTTAAGGCGTATAAAGTGCGGACAACCTATACTGAAATACGTTGAAACACACAAAGAAAAAAGCGGAACGCCCACTATGGGCGGGCTGTTTTTAATTTTGCCTTCTTGCGTGATTTTTTTTGTTTTTGGCGGATATAAAAGCAACTTGGCTGTAGTTGCAGTTGCTATCGGTATTGCTTTTTTGGCGGTTGGTTTTTTAGACGATTTTATAAAGATTAAGTCTAAAGACAATCAAGGCTTAAAAGCGTATCAAAAGATAATATTTCAGGCACTTATAGCAGTTTTTGCGGGGATATTTTCTTATAAAAACGGGATTACAGAGTTTTATTTGCCGTTTACGAACTATTCTTTAGATTTAGGGTTGTTATCTCCTTTTTTAATCGGAATAATTTTTATCGCTATAACAAACAGCGTAAATTTAACCGATGGGTTAGACGGGCTTGCTGGTAGTGTGTGCGCCCCGTATTTATGTTTTATTTTTTTGATAATTTGTTTTCAAAAAAATCTTTTTACGGAATTCGACGGCGTTATAACTGAGTATGAAGGGATTGCCCTTCTTTCTATTTCTCTTTTTGGCGGCGTTTTGGGGTATATGGTTTTTAACGTTAATAAAGCCTCCGTTTTTATGGGGGATACGGGTTCTCTTTCTTTAGGCGGTTTTATAGGAGGAATAAGTATTTTTAGCGGAAATAGCTTTTATATTCCAATAATCGGAATAATGTTTGCAGTTTCTAGCATATCAGTAATCGTACAGGTAATTTATTATAAAAAAACAAAAAAGAGAGTTTTCTTAATGGCGCCCGTCCATCATCATTTTCAGCTTAAAGGTAATTCTGAAGCAAAGATTGCATACGTGTATTTTTTGATAACGTTTGTTTTGGGCGCATTATCCGTACTATCTTATTTATGAGGGGATTATGGACGTAAAAACACAAAAATTTTTAATTCTCGGCGTATCTAAAAGCGGTTATTATGCTGCAAAACATATTTTAAGCAGGGGCGGCACGTGTTTTATATACGAAGAACTAAACGGCGACAAAATAGAAAAGAGTATTTCTGAACTTGTGGCTCTAGGTGCAAAGGTTGCCAGTGAAGACGTTTACGAAATTTTAGGTCAAACGGACGTGCTTGTGGTTAGCCCAGGTATTCCTATAAATCACGAATTATGCGTGGTGGCAAAAAAAGAGGGAAAAAGGATTGTAGGGGAATTAGAGTTCGGCTTTTTGCAGTATTCCCCGCTGACAGTGGCGGTCACCGGAACTAACGGAAAAACCACGACGGTAAATATGATTGCAAGTATTTTTAACTGTGCAAATATTAAAAACAGACTTGTCGGAAACGTTGGAGTTCCCGTTTCAAAGGTGCTTGACGAAACGGATAAGGATACGACTTTAATAACGGAAGTATCAAGTTTTCAATTAGAAACGGTAAACGCTTTTTGTCCTCACGTTGCGTGCGTACTTAATATTACGCCCGATCATTTAGAAAGGCATTACAGTATAGAAAACTACGTTTATCTAAAAAAACGGTTGTTTAAAAACCAAACTAAAAGCGAGTATGCAATTTTAAATTACGACGACGAAACGGTAAGGGCGTTTTCACACGAAATAAAAGCAAAGGTGCTTTGGGTGTCTACCAAAGAAAAAACGGACGGTGCGTATTTTTATGATGGCGGACTTTATTTTAAGGATAAATTCGTTATATCGGAAAACGATTTGCCCGTTCGTGGAATACATAACGTTTATAACGCCCTTTTTTCTATTGCGGCAAGCGGAATTTGCGGTGTTAAAGTTGAAGATATTGCCGGTGGGCTTATTGGTTTTAAGGGGGCAAAACACAGGCTAGAATTAGTTTATGAAAAGAACGACGTAAAGTTTTTTGACGACTCTAAGTCAACTAACACGGCATCGTCTATCACAGCGATAGAAAGTATGATTGCCCCCACGGTTTTGATTTTGGGCGGAAGCGAAAAAGGGGAAGATTATAATAAACTTTTTGAATGTATAAAGAAAAACAACGTAAAGCACGTTATTTTAACGGGTGCTTCTAAATACAATATGTTATCCGCAGCTGAAAACCTGGATTTTTCTAATCTGACCGTCACGGAAAGCTTTAATTACGCCGTAAAAATAGCAAATCTTGTTGCGAAAAGCGGAGATTGCGTTTTGCTTAGCCCTGCATGCGCAAGTTTTGATTGCTTTAAAAATTTTGAAGAGCGTGGCGATGAGTTTTTTAGGATTGTAAAAGAAGAACTTTGAAAGATAATAAACTTTTAAAAAAAGGGCAGGGCGGAGATTATCTATTACTTATTGCCGTAATAATTTTATCCGTGATAGGAACGGTGTTTATTTATTCCGCAAGCAATTATTCTGCTTATTCAACTTACGGCGACTCGTTTTATTTTGTAAAAAAACAGGTTCTCGGTATTTTACTTGGAATATTTTTTATGATTGTTGCGGGATTTTTCGATTACGAAAAACTTAAAAAATTCACACCGTATATCTCCGTAATTTCAGTCGTGCTTTTGGTTTTAGTTTTTGTTCCTGCAATCGGCGTTGAAAACTACGGGGCTAAAAGGTGGTTGGGCTTTGGCGGAATTACGATTCAACCTTCAGAAATAGCTAAGTTTGCGCTTATTTTATTTAGCTCAACGTACGTTTCAAAATATCCTGATAGAATAAAAACGTTCAAGGGGATTTTGCCCGTTTTAGCGTTTGGCGGCACGATATGTTTATTGATTATATTAGAACCTAATATGTCTATCACCGTTTGCGTTGCGCTTTTAATGATAACAATGCTGCTTGCTGCGGGAATGAATATAAAGCATTTTTTGTTTATTATAATTCCTGCCGTTGCGGCTGGTGTGGTTTTGATTATAATAGAACCTTATCGGCTAAAACGGCTAACGGCGTTTATAAATCCTTGGTCTAATCCTAAGGGGGAAGGTTATCAACTTTTGCAATCACTTTACGCATTGGGTTCCGGTGGCTTTTTTGGTGTAGGGCTTTTTAATTCTAGGCAAAAATACGCTTTTTTGCCGTTTGCGGAATCCGATTTTATATTATCCGTCATAGGCGAAGAAATAGGATTTTTCGGTATGGTTGCGTTTTTTTCTTTGCTTGCGTTTATCGTTTTTAGAGGGCTAAAAATCGCGTCTAAAGCAAAAAACCTTTTTGGATATATGCTTGCCGTTGGAATTACTATGATATTCGGAATTCAAGTAATAGTAAACGCACTCGTAGTGACGGGGAGTATTCCGCCTACAGGACTTCCTTTGCCGCTTGTATCCAGCGGGAATACTTCGATAATTATCTTTATGACAGAGATGGGCGTTTTGTTTAATATATCTAAAACTAAAAGATAGCCTTTAACTTTTTGCGGATTTATTCCATAAAATATTATAGCAAAGTGCATTATGGAGTTTATTATGGAAAAATACGTAATTAACGGCGGAATAAGATTAGACGGAAAAGTTAAAGTTGAAAGTGCAAAAAATTCTGTTTTACCTATGCTTGCGGGGGCAATTCTTACCGATGAAGACGTTGTTATAAAAAATTGCCCAAAGATAAAAGACGTTTTTAGTATGATAAACATCTTAAAAGAACTTGGTGTAAAAGCGGATTTTTGCGATGCGGATTTGATCGTAAACGCTTCTTCACTTAATTCTTACACGATAACCGAAAACCTTTCTAAAGAGTTAAGGTCTTCGGTTTTTATGCTTGGCGCACTTATATCTAAAACGGGTAAAGCTAGGGTGTCTTATCCGGGCGGTTGTGATATAGGTATTAGACCTGTAAATATACATATAGACGGTTTAAAAAGTTTAGGCGTAGATATCAAGGATATTTGCGGAGAACTGATTTGCACCAGAGAAAAAATATCCGGAAATAGCGTTTGTTTGGATTTTCCTTCCGTAGGGGCAACCGAAAACTTAATTTTGGCGTCAGTTTTTTGCGAAGGGAAAACTACTATATATAACGCAGCAAAAGAGCCTGAAATCGGAGACCTAATAAAATTTTTAAATTCTATGGGCGCAAATATTGCAGGCGGTGGTAGCGCAACCGTTGTCATTTACGGTGTAAAGTCTTTACACGGAACGGTGTATAAACCCATTTCAGACAGAATAGAAGCGGGCACTTTTCTTATTGCGGGGGCAATAACGGGTGGAGAAGTTGAAGTATCTAACGTTAATGCGGAAAATATTTCTTCTCTAATACATAAACTTTGCAATAATACTTGTAAAATTAGTATCAAAAATGATATAATACGATTAAAAAGTGGGAGAATACGCAAATCATTTAACGTAGAAACGTCGCCTTATCCGGGGTTTCCTACGGATTTGCAAGCCCAAACAATGGCGCTTCTTTCCGTTTCGTACGGGGCTTCCGTTATAGTTGAAAATATTTTTGAAATGCGTTTAAAACACGCAAGAGAACTTATTAAGATGGGTGCGGATATAAAACTGTGCGAAAGAACGGCAATTGTAAACGGGGTAAAGTGTTTGCACGGCGCAACCGTTATGGCGGAAGATTTGCGCGGCGGTGCAGCGTTGGTTTTGGCAGGGCTTTCGGCGGAAGGCAAAACCGTTATAAACGGAGTGCACCACGTAGAGCGCGGATATTGTTTGTTTGATAAAAAGTTGGCGGCGTTATGCGCCGATATTAAAAAGAAAAAATAAATTTTGAAGTACGCAAGATATGATAAACAAAAAGTTATTGATTTATGTGATAAGTGTTGTTTTTGCCGTGATTGTTATTACGGCTGGCTTTTTTGCGTTTACCGTTAACACGATAGACCTTAACGCAACTTTTATAACGGAAAATCAAGAAAGGGACGAAGAGTTAAACGGTAAGTTAACTAAATACGTAGGGAATAATTTACTGTTTTTAGATACGGAAGAGATTAAAGAACTTATGTCTAAAGACCCGTTTATAGAATGTGTTTCCGTTCAAAAACGCTTTCCTAACACGGTATACGTAGAACTTAAAGAAAGAAAGGCTGTATATTCTTTAAGTTGCGGCGAAAAAGAATATTTGATAGACGACAGCGGAATAGTTCTTTCTGAAAGACAAGCAGGGGAAGAAAGCGGTGGATATATCACCTTGCGTTTACAAGATATTTCCGTTAAGCAAGTTGTTTGCGGACAAAAAATCGTCACCGATAGGGACGCGGCGGTGTATAATGCGTTTGAAATAAAAAAGAACGTTGATATTACCGATTGTATAAAGGTTATGACCGTAGAATACAAAATTTTGCAAGACGACGTTGTGTTTGACACGAACACCGAAGTTAAAATTAGAATTACAAAGTCTACGGAGCGTGGCGTAGAAAAGGCTAAAAAGGCTTTTGAACTTTATGATAACGAGCATAGTGACTACGTGAAGTCTTATAACGAAATCGTTGCTTACGAACTAGACGGAGCAATCGTGTCCGGTTGGACAAGACACGGGGAAAATTCTTAGCGGGGGAGTATTATGCAAAAGAAACAAGTTGCGGTATTAGATATCGGTTCTTCTAAAATTACGGCTGTAGTCGGTGAAAGGGGAATAAACAACACTTTTATTATTAAAGGTAAATTCGTTTTTGATTACGACGGATACAGCTCCGGTGAATTTTTCGATCCGTTAAAACTTTCGGAAACGTTAGCGGTGGCAGTTCATAATTTATCTCAAACGATGCGCTCTAACTTAAAAGTAGTTTACGTTGGCGTTCCCGCAGATTTCACTAAGGTGTTCGTAAAAGAAAGTCAGATATCTTTTAATAAGAAAAAGAGAATTACGGAAGAAGACTTGGATTATTTGTTTGACGGTGCGTTTTTACTAAAATCTTCTAAAAACACGCTTATAAACAGGTCTGCCGTAGTGTATGAGCTAGATGATTTTAGAAGGCTTGCAAATCCGCTTGGCGTTCAAAGTGAAATCTTAAAAGGAAAACTTTCTTTCGTTGTAGCAACGGAATATTTTATGGATAAGGTAGCGGGCGTGCTTAAAAAGCAAGGTGTAGAAAGAGTTGAATGTGTTTCTTCTTCTCTTGCCGAAGCACTTTATTTGTTAGACGCCGAAACTAGGGATAGAACAGCCGTTATTTTAGACGTTGGGTATATTTCTTCTTCTTTATCTATCGTGCAAGGGGACGGCATCGTTTACGAAAAATCGTTCGATTTCGGTGGCGGGTATATTACCGCCGGTTTAAGCGAAAAGTTCGAGCTTGACTTTCACATGGCGGAAAAATTGAAAAGAAAAGTAAACCTTTGCTCTTGCGATTCCGGGAGAGGAGACGTTGTAGAGATTGAAACGGGTGAATATTTTTCTTTAGACGAAGTAAAAAATTCCGTTATTTACAGTTTAGATAATTTATGTGAAAAAATAATGGACGGATTAGAAGAATCGGGGTATAATATACCAGAATATATTCCGCTTTTAATTACGGGCGGTGGTATTTCTTTTATAAGAGGCGCAAAAGAGCACGTGGCAAAAAGAACGGGTATGCCCGTTTCCGTGTTAAAACCAAAAGTTCCTATGATGGAAAGCCCGTTAGAATCTTCTTTGCTATCTCTTTTGAATTTAGCACTTGAACAAAACGTTTAGTTGGTGTATAATAATTGGGTTAGAGAATATAACACTCTTTCGGAGGTATTAAAATGTACGGACAAGAAAACTTTACCGCACACTCTGCGGTAATTAAGGTGATGGGCGTAGGTGGCGGTGGCTGCAACGCTATAAACAGTATGATAGAATCTAACGTCGGTAGTGCGGAATTTATCGCCGTAAATACCGATAGTCAGGCGCTTTTATTATCTAAGGCGGGTAAATGTCTTCAAATAGGCGAAAAATTAACCAAAGGTCTTGGTGCGGGTAGCAATCCGGACGTTGGCGAAGCCGCTGCGGAAGAAAGCAGAGAAGAAATAGAACAAGAACTTAAAGGAACGGACTTGTTGTTTATCGCAAGCGGTATGGGCGGTGGCACCGGAACGGGCGCTGCTTCCGTTATTGCAAGAATTGCAAGAGAAATGGGCATTTTAACCGTTGCGGTTGTAACAAAGCCTTTCTCTTTTGAAGGAAGAGTAAGAAACGAAAATGCAAACAAGGGCGTTTCTAATTTAAAAAAATACGTAGATACTTTGGTGATAATTCCCAACGACAAATTGTTGCAATTCTTGCCCGAACAAATCGGTATGATAGATGCGTTTAAGGTTGCGGACGATATGCTAAAACAAGGTATAATCGGTATTGTAGATTTAATTGCAACGCCTTCTTTGATCAACCTAGACTTTGCAGACGTAAATACTATTATGAGAGATCAAGGCTTGGCTCATATGGGAATAGGTAGAGCAAAGGGCGAAAACAGGATTATAGAAGCGGTAAGACAAGCCGTTTCTAGTCCTTTACTGGAAACTACTATTGAGGGGGCAAGATCCGTAATTCTTAACGTGACCGGCGGAAAAGACTTAAAACTTGGCGAAGTAAACGAAGCGGCTGTTCTTGTTCAAGGTATTATAGATTCCGGTGCTAACATTATTTTTGGCGCAACTATAGACGAAAATATGAACGAAGAAGTAAAAATCACCGTTATTGCAACGGGCTTTACACCGATAGAACAACAACCGCAAGAAGAAAAAGTAGAGTTTAAAGAAGAATTAAAGCCTGCTTCATCGGTTAATCTTCCGCCGCTTTTAAGAGATTTAGAAGAGATAGAAAAGGCGGAAAAGGCTGCTGCTCCGGTTATAGAAGAACCCGTTGTGGAAGAGCAAAAAGAAAATACTTCTATACTAAAAGAAGATTTAGACGAAAAAGAAGAGAAAAAGCGTGAACTTCCCGCTTTTATGAAAAAACTTTTTGGTAAAAACAAATAACAAGTAAAAAATTTGTTTTGAATATTTAAATAATTAAACACGCTGCAATTTTATTTTCAGCGTGTTTTTGTTTGGGTGATTTTTTATAAAAAATTTTCAAGTAATAAAAAAACAACCGTTTGTAAAAAACGGTTGTTTTTTGGTCGGAGTAGCGAGACTTGAACTCACGGCCTCTTGCCCCCCAGACAAGCGCGCTACCAACTGCGCCATACCCCGAACGATTATTATTGTATCACAACTTTTTTTATTTTGCAACAATTTTAAGGGTAAAGATTAGACTGTTTGCAAAAAAAATGGTAAAATATTTACAAAAGCAAAACGGGGACCGTTTACTATGAG
>CAYVPW010000022.1:0-23269 GCA_964453915.1 uncultured Christensenella sp.
CTATAATATAAATTAGCAATTAAGAGAAGAGAGTGCTAACACTTAATACATCTAATTGCTAATAATATATAAAGGAGATTAATATTATGAAAAACTATTTAAGCAGAAGAAACGACAATGATTTTGGATTCAACTTTTTTGAAGATGCGCTTAGCGAGTTTTTTGCTCCTACCGCATTTGAAAGAACCTCTAACGTTATGAAAACAGACGTTAAAGAGTTAGAAAACACCTATGAACTTTCGGTAGATATGCCGGGCTTTGAAAAAAGCGATATAAATCTATCATTGGACCGTGGCTATCTAACAATAAGCGCAAAAAGAGAAGAAAAGTCCGAAAAAGAAGGCAACTTTTTAAGACGCGAGCGCAGCTATTCTTGTTCTAGAAGTTATTACGTCGGCGAGAATATCGACGAAAACGACGTAAAAGCAAAATACGTTAACGGAACGCTTACCCTATCCGTTCCCAAAGAAAAACAAGAAAAAATTTCTAAACGCAACATAGAAATTGAATAAACCTTCCTAACTCCAAAAGAGAAAAAGCCACTTTCGGCTTTTTCTTTTTTTTAGGCATTTTTAAAAACATTGTAAAAGAGTAGCAAAATTTTGCTCTTCTTTACTTTTTTGTTTTTTTCAACTTGTTTTTCGCAGGCAAAAGAAAACTCGACTTGTGAAAAGTCGAGTTTTCTATATTATTCAATTATAATCCCTATGGAAAGAGCGCAAAAGCGGCTCTCTTTTACTTTATAAAAATTTCCCTTATCGTTCCTATACCCGTAATAAATTGTGGTTTAGCGTTTACCGTAGATTCAAAATCATCATGCAAATGACCGCAAAGAATGGCTTTTATTAGCGATTGCTTTTTTATGTAATCCACGGTTTTTAAGGTTGTTTCGTCCGCTAATTGTTGACGGAATCTATATTCGGGATAGTCTTTCATAAGTTCCTTAGGCACGGCGGTTAAATACGCACATTCGGAAATTTTCATTCTTTGCTTAAACAAATCTTCTTCGTACAAAGGAACGTGCATACAAAGAATTATAGGCAGCCCTTTATTTACTTCGTTTTTTAAAAACTCTAAATGCTCGTTATCGAACAAATAATATCCGTCGTCTAAACAAACAAAGTTTACGCCGTTAATTACCTTAGAAAAAGAACGAATATCGTTTTTGAACGCTCTTTGCACTTGTGGCAAAGATTGATTTCTATAATCGGCATCTTCCCATGCTTCACCAACGTATTGGCTAAACTCGTGATTGCCGCTAACCATAATGCAATCCGTATTATCATAAAACTCTTTTGCCCTGTCTAGATTTTTATATGAAACGAAATCTATAAGGTCGCCCGTATGCACTACGGTATATTTATTTTTTACGGCATAATTTTCTATCTCGTTTAACTGTTCTTCCGCTAGCGGAAAACCTTTTTTTCTATCTGCAGCAAGCTCGTTTTTGCGTTTATTGTCTCTCTCGTCTGCAAGTGCAATATGCGTGTCGCTTACGTGAATAAAGGTAAACGGCTTATCTATCCCTATATTTAGTTTGTTCTTTATAATTTTCATATGTTTCACCTACATAAGCGGTGCAAAAATTTTTAATAATGCACGGAAAAACGCTTTCATTCCACCTACCTTACAATCGGCTTCCGTTATCTTTATACTTAAATCCAGCGTTTGCATAATGTCCGCCTTTATATCTTTTATACAGTCGCATTTATATAGCCACACGGCGTTTTCAAAGTGATGCGCCAAACTTCTATAATCTAAGTTTACCGTACCGACCATTGCTATTTTATCGTCTACAACGTAATTTTTTGCGTGCATAAATCCGGGACCGTACTCATATATTTCCACACCTGCTTTTATCAACCTAGAATAAAAACTGCGCGTCATATCAAACACCATCTTTTTATCCGGAACATGCGGCAATATAATTTTAACGTCTACTCCGCGCAAGGAAGCATTTTCTATACTGCTACAAATATCGTTATCGATAATTAAATAAGGCGTTGTTATATAAGCGTAATCGTTTGCTACCGATAGCATATTTATTATAACGTTTTTAGAAACCCTTCTAGGATAAAGGGGATTAGGTCCGTCCCCGAACGGTATAACGTATCCGTCGTTTTTTTTCAAATCGAAAGAAGGATAATATTCGTTGTCCGATTCCGCAAATTTTGAAACGTTTACGCAATAATCCGTTAAAAACAACTCGGTAAGTTCCCAAACCGCTTCTCCTTCTATCCTTATCCCGGAATCCTTCCAATGCCCGAATCTCTCTATCTTGTTAACGTACTCATCCGCAATATTTGCACCGCCGGTATACCCTATTTTGCCGTCTATAACCGTAATTTTTCTATGAGAGCGGTTGTTAAATTCGTTATCTGCTTGCCCTTTTAATCTTGAAAAAGGAACGGCTTCTATTCCGTACTTTTTTAATCTTTTATAATAATTGCCGGGAAGGGTTCTTATACACCCTACGTCATCATAAACTATTTTTATCTCTACGCCGTTTTTTGCCTTGTCTACAAGTATTTGTAGTATAGAATTCCAAAGTTCGCCTTCGTCTATAATAAAATACTCCATAAAAATAAACTTTTCGGCAATTTTTAAGTCGTTTATCAAATTTTCAAACAATTCTTCTCCCGAAGAAAAATATTTTAAGCCTTGTCCGCCGAAAAGGTGCGTATCCGCAAGTTCGCAAATCATTTTTGCATGCCCGTGTATTATAGAATCTTCTTCTTTTAGCCTTAAAAAATCTCTCTTGTCGTTTTTTGGATACGTTTTCTTTTTAAGTTCATCTAACCTTTTTATATGTTTATCCTTTAATTTCCGAGAATAAAACATAAAATACACCATAAATCCCGCGACGGGAAATATAAGTACAACAAGCAGCCAAGGCACTTTATAATCCGGATTATCGTCAGAGGCGATAATCCTTAAAACGCAAACTATTTGAGTTAATAAAGTAAAAACTATAAAGTACGGCACGTATATACACAAGGCAATCACAATGCCTATTACGGCCAAAACTTCCGCTATTATAATCAAAGCGGCAAAAATTAAGCGCATAGGTATATACGCGCTTTTAATTGATGATTTTTTTGTTTTTCGCTTTGATTTTTCTTGCATTTTTATTTACTCTTAAAATCTTATTAAATTTTTGTTTTTAACGTTTTCAGTACTTGCCACGCACAATAGCGGCAACAAAAAGGTAAAATAATCCATAGCGGGGGACTGATCTAGCGTTCCGGCAAGCGCAATAACCAACACGCCCGCAAGCACCCATATTCTGTCTGCGTTAAAACCTTTAAGAACAACGTAGTACTTATAAAAATAAAATACGGAAATAAACACACTGCCAACTATTCCTAAAGAAGTAAGCCATTGAAGCACCGTGTTGTGCGCTAAAACTAAATTGAGATTTCCCACGTCCCTAAGCGTGGGCACAGAGCCGTCTGCCACCATTCCGTAGCCGAACACAGGATACTCGATAAACCTTTGCCAACACCATTCCCACAAATCATCACGCCCGTTTACTCCCTTATTCCCCTTGGTTAAAACATTTTTCAATATTTCAATCAACGTCTCCCATTTCCACACAACAAATAGCATAGCGACAAAAATTGCAGCCACAATAGGTATTAAAATGTACCTTTTGCGAGGAGAATAAATTACCAGTATAACCGATAAAACAGCAGTTGCTAACGCACAAATCGCAAAAGCTACCCTGCAGCAGGAAATAATCGTTCCGAATAAAAATATTGGCATTGATATTATTGCCAAAAAATCGTATTTTTTTCTCATTCCCAAACCGAATGCACCGATTATTCCAAATACCATAAAAAGAGCAATGGTATTTACGTTTTCTGCACAATAAAAAACAGGGTTGCCTAAACTTAAAATCCCTTCGTGGCGCAAACAGTTTATAATATTTTGAACGACCAAAACAACAGCGCCGATAAAGAATAGGAAACACAAATATTTTCCAAAATCTTCCGTTCCGTTTATAGCGATAAAGTAAAATACGTAGGTCGCTATAAACAACGCCCAAGTAATTAAAACGGGCATTATACTTACTCTTCCCACTCCGGCAAAAGTAAAAGCAATAAGCGCAAACAAAAAGCCGTTTAGCATTTTACCCTTTTTAAGTTTTTTTCCGTTCAACAAAATGGAACGCACTAAATACCCGACAAGTCCCGTTATTGCGCAGGCTATTGCACCGATGTAGCACGCCCAATTCGGGTCTGCAACAATATCGTTTATAAAAAAAGGAACGTACAGCACCAAACAAAAAATCGTTTTTACGTCTTCAAGTAAAAAAATCGTAAAAAGGAAAATTGCCAAGTAAACGAAAACGCAAATTAAAGTGTTGTTTGTAAACCAACAAAAAAAACCGAAAAACAACAAAACAGCCGCCATCCAATAAGATTTCAGCGTGCTTTTAAGCAAACTCAAAAAAGCGTATTCAGGTATTTTGTCGTCTATCGATTTTATCATAAATATAGATTTAATTATCAACTATTTTTTTAATTCTTTTACAAATTCCGCTATCTTTTCCATAGCAAAAGCCAAAGATTTCATTGAATAAGCGTAAGAACACCTTACGTAGTACTTACCAAACTCACCAAATGCACTTCCGGGCACTACTGCAACTTTTTCTTTTTCAAGCAATGCGGTTGCAAATTCTTCTCCCGTAAGCCCCGTACTCTCTACGGACGGAAATATGTAAAAAGCCCCTTTGGGTTCAAAACACTTTAGCCCCATTTCTTCAAAACTTTTATACATAAACCTTCTTCTTTTGTCGTACTCGTCTCTCATTTCCAAAACGGTAGAATACCCGTCCTGCTTGCCGTTTTTTAGCGCAGCATACGCAGCGTATTGAGAAAAAATGGGGGCACAGATCAATGCGTATTGATGAATTTTTAAAAGCGCCGTCTTAATCTCCTTTGGGGCGCAAACGTAGCCCACTCTCCACCCCGTCATTGCAAACGCCTTAGAAAAGCCACTTATAAGCACGACTCTTCCTTTAAGCTCTTCAAAACTTGCAATAGAACAATGTGTTTTTCCGTAAGTCAATTCCGCATATATTTCGTCCGAAATAATCAAAAGATCGTGCTTTAATATTATCGGAATAATTTTTTCAATATACTCTCTTTCCATAATTCCGCCGGTTGGATTGTTAGGATAAGGAAAAATTATTGCCTTTGTTCTTTCCGTAATCACGCTCTCTAAATTTTCGGGCGTTAACTTAAATCCGTTATCCCCACTGCACGGAACGGATACGGCAACGCCGCCGCATAATTCCACACACGGCTTATAAGAAACGTAGCTGGGGTCCGGCACTAAAATTTCATCGCCCTCGTCTACAACGGCACGCAAAGTAATATCTATCGCTTCGCTTGCGCCAACGGTCACAACAATATCTTCCGCCTTAAAGTCCGCACCGAAACGGTTTAGTAAATATTCGCTTATTTCCTTTCTCAGCTCTAAAAGCCCGCTGTTAGAAGTATATTGAGTATACCCCTTTTTTATTGCGGAAACGCCCGCATCGCGCACGTCCCACGGCGTGATAAAATCAGGCTCTCCCACGCCGAGAGAAACCACGTCTTCTCTACCGGAAGCAAGGTCGAAAAATTTTCTTATTCCCGAAGGTTTTAAGTTTTCGGCTTTTTTACTTACAAAATTTCTCACGGTTGGATAATCTGCCTTTTATTTTCTATATTTCCGGCGGTAATATTGCCTTCTATTTTATACTTTTTAAGAATAAAATGCGTTTGAACGCCTATTATACCGTCTATCACGCTTAGTTTTTCCGCAACGAAACGGGCTAGTTCAGAAAGATTTTTTCCTTCGACAAAAACAGCCAAATCAAAACCGCCGCTCATAAGATAAAGACTTTTTACTTCTTCAAAATTATAAATTTCTTCCGCACAAGAATCAAACCCTTTGAGCTTTTGCGGTGCAACCTTAACTTCAATCAAAGCCTGAACGCTGTTTTCTGCAATTACTTCGGAATTTATAATCGCCGTATATTTAACGATTACGCCTTCTTCTTCCAGTTTATCGACTTCCGATTGAATTTTAGCCTCCGTTTCGCCTAGCATTTTTGCTATTTGCCCAAAAGAATACCTTGCGTTTTCGGTTAAAAGGTTCAAAAGATTTTTTCTTAATTGATTCATATCACACCCCGTTAAACGACGAGCGCCGTTAAATTGCGTTTTTATTAGATTACATTTTAATCCTTTTAGTGTTTTTTGTCAACACAAAAGAATACAAGTTGATTTATGCGGTACTTTTGTGTTAAAATAATAAGCGAGGTTTTCTATGATTAAAATTTGGGCAAAAGTAATAAAAAAAGGCAAAATTGTTAAACAATTCGTTTTAGAAAAAAACGAAATTATGGATTATTCTTTATTTTACGATTACGTAAGAGAAATTTGTGAAAATCTAGACGTGCAAACGCCGGTAATAATTAAAACTCACCTTTTTAATTACGCCAAGTATAACACCGTTAAATTTATTAAGGACGATTTTATAGAAAAGCCCGATTTCGATAGGTTGGTTTTAGAAAACTCTAATTTATAACGCATAATCTTCCAAAAATAAGCACACACTTATTATCGGGGGAAAGATATGAAAATTGCAACGATTATTGCTTTTTGTTTGGTACTGATAGGCTCCATCGTGTGGCTTTTAGTCGGTATTTTCGACTTTAACCTAGTGGCTTTCATTTTCGGAAGCGGCGGAGATGCGCTTGTTTCGAGAATAATTTATTCTCTAGTGGGCGTTTCTGCACTATGGCTTATCTTTTACTGGATTGTTTACAATCCGTTTAGAACAATAGGCTAAAAAACAAAAAGGTCGGCTTGCCGACCTTTTTTCTTTCGTTAAATTTTAATAAAAAAATCATTTTACCCAAATTCCCTTTTCGTGTAAGTGCTTTATAACTATGCACACCAAAGAACCTATCAAATAAACGGAAATCGCTTCTCCTATTAAAAGAATAGACACCTGCACCAAATACAAATACTCTAACTGTCCGTAGCAATAATACCAAACCAAAGGCAACAAAAAGCCGTTCATAAACAGCGGAAAAATACCGCCGTATACGACCTTAAAAATCAGCGTTCTAAATAGCTTACCCACAAAGTAGGTTAAAATTGCCGCAAATAGGGTTATAAGACTTCCTAAAACAATATCTATCCACATACAACCGGTAATAAGGTTAATCAAAAAACACCCCACGAAAAGTGCGGGAATACTCTCCCAAAAAAATAGTGGTAAAAGGGTTAACGCTTCGCCCATTCTTATTTGAATACTTCCGCTTGCTATCGGAAAAGCAACCAAAGAAAGCACCACGTATAACGCGGCGAAAATCCCCGCTCTCATAAGTTGCCTTGTAGTAATTCCAAACATAAAAAAACCTTCTTCGGACAGTGTATTCCGAAAAAGGCGTTTTTATTTAAACTTTTTCGGTTGTTTTAAAGAAGTGTTGTCCGAAAACCTTCTAATTAGGATTATATTCCATTTAATTTGTAAATGCAACTTATTTTTAGCAAGTAAAAACAAAAAATCGCTTTATTTTAAAAAAGTTTTGTCGAAATATCTTATATCTCTCTTTTTGCCTTTTCAAATTCTTTTTTCGTTTCTAAAAGCACCTCTTCTTTAGCAGAAGAAACCCTGCAATAATCCCTTTCCGTCATCAAGAAAAAAACCGATTGTTGCGTTTTTGCCGTATCAATCAAAAATTTTTCTACCAGCGTTCTAAACCCCTTGCTAACGCTTTCGGTAAGCGCTGTTGCATAAACCTTTGCAAGCGTTTTTTCTAAAATCAAAAGATCGTTTAGCGCATCTTTTTCGTTTAAAGTTATATCCGACTTATAGTCTCCCATAATCCCCTCCTATAACAACTCAAACAAACCGCAAAAGCGGCTCTCGTGTTCTTTACGTATTTTTTTAAGTTCTTCAACCAAATTAACATCGCTAAAAATTCTAGCGTAAAGCCCTGCCTTTTTACATGCCTGCTCTTCGTATAAAAGCAAGTCGGAAATTAGAGTGGCTTCTTTTTCCGTAAGCATATTTTTACCCATACCGTTTCTCCTTTTAACTTATTTAAATAAAATTTTCCCCATAAAAAATTTTTTATACCACCACTTTTCTTTTACAACCCTCTTTTGCCAAAAATTTACTTTATTACTGATAAAACGCACCTGCAACTTCTTGACTAAAAACCTTCTCGGATTTACAATATCTTATTAAGGAGAATGTATATGTTAAAAGGACAAACACTAAAAGATTATGCAAAACTGGTACTGAAACTTGGCGTAAACTTGCAAAAAGGTCAGGGTCTAGAAATCGCTTGCCCGATAGAACAAAAAGAAACGGCAATCGCTTTTACCGAACAAGCGTACGAAATGGGTGCTAAAATAGTAAGAATACGTTGGAGTGCGGAAGATATTGATAGACTGAACTATCTCTATGCGGAAGAAGACGCATTGACTAACGTTCCGCAATTTTTCGTAGACGGAAAAATGGACTTGGTAAAAAACAATTTTTGCTACATTGCGATAGATGCGGATAATCCGTCCGCTTTTAAAAACGTGCCTGCGTGTAGGCTTTCTGCGGTATCTACGGCAAGGTCTTTGGCACTTAAAAAATTTTCCGATTGCGTTATGAATAACGGAATTCGTTGGTGCGTTGCGTCCGTTCCTTCTAAAGAATGGGCTAAAACGGTTTTTCCCGATGCGGAAAATCCTGAAGAACTTTTATCTTTGGCAATAGAAAAAACAATGCGCTTAAACACGCCGGACCCCCTTTCCGCTTGGAAAACGCACGTTAACACTCTAAATAAACGGGCAAAATTTTTAAACGACAACTCTTTTACCGCCGTAAAAATGAAAAGCGCAAACGGCACGGATTTAACCGTTGGGCTTGCAGAAGACAACCTTTGGATTTCCGCAAAAGAAAAGGCAAAAGACGGCGTGGAATTTATAGCAAATATGCCCACGGAAGAAATTTTTACCGCTCCGCACAAAAACAGAGTAGACGGAATAGTAAAGTCTTGTATGCCGCTATCTTATAATGGACAAATAATAGACGGCATTACTCTTATATTCAAAAAAGGCAAAATCGTAAATTATAGTGCGGAAAAGGGGTTTGATGTGTTAAAAAACCTTATAGAAACGGACGACGGAACAAAAAGGCTTGGCGAAATTGCCTTAATAGGAAAAAACTCCCCGATAAGACAGTGCGGAATACTTTTTTATAATACTCTTTTTGATGAAAACGCAAGTTGTCACTTGGCAATAGGCAAGGGCTACCCTTCCACCGTTAAAAACGGCGACTCAATGAAAAAACAAGAACTTAACCGCCACGGCGTAAACGACTCTATAGAACACGTAGATTTTATGGTCGGTAGTGACGATATGGATATTACAGGCATAAAAAAAGACGGCACAATAATCCCGCTATTTAAAAACGGAGAATGGGTTATATAACTTACTCTACAAACGCAAATAGTTTCCAAGTTAATTTACAAGTAAATAGGATAATAAATTAATCGCCCGAAATCTTTTGATTTTGGGCGATTTTATTTTGATAAATAAATGAATTTTTACAATAAAATTATATATCTATTTCAAGAATAAAAAAACACGCCGTTTTTAACAAACGTACGGCGTGCAATTTTTTTGCAGTAAATTATATTTTTATATTATTTTTTTATGTTCACGGTCAATATTCCGGAAAGTATGCCTATCACTGCGCAAAACAGCAGGTCTATAAAAAATCCGTTGTTAAACACTTCCATTCCGGATATTAAAGCAAACAGGCAATATATCAATATAGAAAAAGCAAAGCCGATTGCTCCGCCTTTTAAATATCCCTTTTTTCCCTGAACGCAAAAAAAACAACCCAAAAACACACTAATTACTTTTATAAATTGATTTACGGGTTTTATTACGGAAGAAGATAAACCTGCAAGTTTTATTATAAAAGAAAAGAGCAAAACACCTATAAGCGTGCAAATACACGCCGTAAAAACGCCTTTTATAAAGTAAATTAAAAAACTTTTTTCTTTATAAGACATAAAAACCCCCGCACAGTTTATTTATTACTATGCGGGGATTTATTTTTTTATTCCGATAAATTATTCTTTATCTTCTTTAGCGGTTGCTTCGGGATTTACTTCCGTTTCAACTACCTTTTCGGTAGAAACTTCTTTTTCCTTTTCTTCCGCTTTTGCTTCTGCCTTTGCTTCTTCTTTAGCGGGGGCAGCAGGATTTGCGGGGCCAGTTTGATAAATAGCGTCTCTTACTAATCTGATATAAGACTTTTTATCGTCCGTTCCGGTTTCTATAACGATAGTGTTATCACTTTCTCTTGCTTCAACCAAAAAACCGCAAATTCCGCCGATAGTTTTTATTCTATCGCCTATCTTTATGGAGTTTACCATATCTTGCGCTTCTTTTTGTTTCTTTTTGCCGGAAATAGTTTGCCACACAAACAAACCGATGATTGCAACAACCAAAACGCCCATAATAATATAGGTCGTTATGGGATTGCCTTGACTTGCTTCGCCTTCTAATAAATTAAAAAACATTTTTTTTCTCCTTATTTTTTTAATGTACCGTTTAATTGTAAAGCATTTTATCTTGAATTGCAACTAATTTTGTAAATATTTTGCCATTCTGCGAAAAATCGTCAAAATTCTATCTATACGTTCCGCCCGTCTTTTCATAAAATTCCTTTGCGTATTCGGTAAACGAATCGTCTAAAATAGCCTGTCTTATTTCTCTCATCAATTTATTAAGATAGGTGATATTATGTAAAGAAATCATCATTCCGCCCATCATTTCTCCAACGTTTATCATATGGCGAAGATAAGCCTTTGTATAATTTTTACAAGCATAGCAATCACATTCGCCGTCTAAAACGGAAAAATCTTCTTTATAAGCACCGTTTCTGACAACAACTTTTCCGCTGCTTGTAAAAGCCGTTCCGTTTCTACCCACTCTTGTAGCCAAAACGCAGTCGAACATATCTATTCCGCGTCTTACGCCTTCTATAAGGCAATCAGGGCTTCCAACCCCCATAAGGTATCTGGGCATATTGACGGGATAAAGTTCTAGCATATCGTCCATTATATCGTACATCACGCTTTTAGGTTCGCCAACGGAAAGCCCGCCTATACCTATACCGTATTTTGCATAAGGAATAGTTTCTTTTAGACTTATTCTTCTTAAATCCTTAAACATATTTCCCTGTACTATGGGGAATAACGCTTGATTATCGTTTTTATGCGCCATTACGCAGCGATCCAACCACTTTAAGGTTCTTTCCATTGCCTGTTTAGAGGTTGCGTAGTCCGCTCCGTAAGGTGAGCACTGGTCAAACGCCATTATAATATCCGCACCCAGATTGTTTTCTATTTCCATTGCCTTTTCGGGGGAAATAAAATGCAAACTGCCGTCTACGTGAGAGTTAAAGTATACGCCTTCGTCTTTTATTTTATTGAGTTTTGCAAGCGAAAAAACCTGAAATCCGCCGCTATCCGTCAAAATGGGTTTATCCCACGCCATAAACTTATGAAGTCCGCCCGCTTTTTTAACCGTTTCGTCTCCGGGGCGCATATGCAAGTGATAGGTGTTTGCCAAAAGAATTTGCGTTTTTGCTTCTTTAAGGTCTCTCGGCATAACGCCTTTTACGGAAGCCTGCGTTCCTACCGGCATATAAGTAGGCGTTTCTATATCTCCGTGCGGAGTATGTAAAATCCCCGCTCTCGCTCCCGTTCTTTTATCTTGTTTAATTTGTTCGTAATAAAATTTTTCCATAACCGTTTAATCCGTATTTATCAGTAATTATAAAAACAAGCAAGCGTCTCCGAAAGAAAAAAATCTGTATTTTTCTTTTACCGCAAGATTGTAAAGTTCTAAAACCTTTTCTCTAGAACTCATACAAGACACAAGCATCACTAGCGTTGACTTTGGCAAATGAAAGTTTGTCACAAGCCCGTCAACACACTTAAATTTATAAGGCGGATATAAAAATATTTCCGTATTTCCTTTACACTCTTTAACAAAACCGTTCTCGTCCGCAACGCTCTCTAACGTCCTAACGCTGGTAGTTCCCACGGCGATTACTCTTCTTCCTTCCCTTTTTGCAAGGTTAATTTTTTCCGCCGCTTCCGCACCTATTTCGTAATATTCCGAATGCATATGGTGTTCGCTTACGTCGTCCGCTTTTACGGGTCTAAACGTTCCAAGCCCAACATGCAACAAAACGTCTACAATCTCAACGCCTTGCCCTTTTAGTTCTTCTATCAGTTCGTCTGTAAAATGCAGTCCTGCGGTTGGCGCTGCCGCAGAACCGTCCACTTTTGCATACACGGTTTGATATCTGCCTTGATCGTTTAGTTTTTCTTTTATATAAGGCGGCAGCGGCATTTCGCCCACTCTTGAAATTATATCTTCAAATACCCCGTTAAATTCAAACCTTACCCTTCTGGATCCCGCTTCTTCTATCACGGATAAAACTTCTAAAGAAAGTTCTTCGTTTATAGTAAGTTTTACGTGCGGTTTCGCTTTTTTGCCGGGTTTTACCAAAACTTCCCACTCGTTTAAGTTAAATCTTTTTAGCAAAAGAACTTCCACCCTTCCGCCGTTTTCCGTATACGCAAACATTCTTGCAGGCAAAACCTTCGTGTTGTTTCTAACTAACACATCTCCCTTTTTAAGATATTTTTTTATATCGTAAAAATGCTCGTGATATACTTGGTCTTTTTTGCTGTCGTAAACTAACAGTCTAGAAGAATCTCTCGGATAAACCGGCGTTTGCGCAATAAGTTCTTCCGGAAGATAATAATCAAAATCACTCGTTTTCATTTATAATACCGTATTCTGTAATTTTCTCTTTTTTGTCGCTCGGCATTTTTAAGCCCACGTGTTCGTATCCTTTGCTTAAAAGAATTCTGCCCCTAGGCGTTCTTGCTATAAACCCTAATTGCAACAAATAAGGCTCGTACACGTCCTCTATCGTATTAGAGTCTTCGTTAATGGTCGCCGCAATGGTTTCTAATCCGCACGGACCGCCGCCAAACTTTTCTGCCATAGCCTTTAACAACTTAATGTCTATCGCATCTAGCCCGTATTCGTCTATTTCAAGCATTTTTAGTGCGCTTTGAGAATCCGAAAGTTCTACGGTTTTATGCCCCTTTACAAGTGCAAAATCCCTTACTCTTCTTAACAATCTATTTGCGATACGCGGAGTTCCGCGGCTTCTTTTAGCAACCTCTTCCGCCGCCTTTTCTTGTATTTTTATCCCTAATTTATCCGCAGAACGCTCTACTATTTCGGTCAACTCTTTTATCGTATAATTTTCTAATCGACAAATAACGCCAAACCTGTCTCTCAACGGAGAAGAAAGCATTCCCGCACGGGTAGTTGCGCCAACCAAGGTAAACTTAGGAAGCGGCAACTGAACGTTTTTTGCAGAAGGACCTTTTCCGATGATAAAGTCTAAAGTAAAATCTTCCATCGCCGGATACAATATTTCTTCTACGTTATGGTTAAGTCTATGAATTTCATCTATAAACAACACGTCGTTTTCGTTAAGATTAGTAAGTATTGCCGCAAGGTCGCCAGCCCTTTCTATAGCGGGGCCGCTGGTCACTTTTATTTGCGTTCCCAATTCCGCAGCAATAATATGCGCAAGGGTGGTTTTTCCTAACCCTGCAGGTCCGTAAAGCAACACGTGGTCTAGTGCGTCTTTTCTCATTTTTGCCGCGGCAATAAACACGGCAAGGTTATCTTTTACCTTGTCTTGCCCCACGTATCCGTCCATAGACTTAGGGCGAAGAACGTTTTCCACGTCGGTTTCTTGTTCTTCTTTCATACTCGTCACAAGTCTTTCTTCTTCCATAGTACACCCTTACCTTATATTTTTAATAGCATACGCAATAATATTTTCTATTCCTTTTGCGCCGGAGTTTTGTGCGTCTATAACCGCCCTTTCGCTCTCCGTTTTATTAAAGCCCAAACTCATAAGCGCAAGCACTGCGTCTTTATCCGCAACAACGCCGGTGTTAACGGCAACGTCTTTCAAATCGAATTCTTCTCCGCCGATTTTTTCTTTTAGTTCCAAAATAATCCTTTCGGCTGTTTTTTTGCCCAATCCCTTTACGGAAGAAAGCGTTTTTACGTCTCCTTTAGAGATAGCTGCAAGCAAGGTTTGCAAGTTCATTTGAGATAAAACGGTAATACCCATTTTAGGTCCTACGCCGGAAACAGATATAAGGCTTAAAAACGCCTTTTTCTCTTCTACGGAAGAAAAACCGTAAAGACTGATGTCGTCTTCTTTCACGGCAGTGTAAATAAACGCTTCACCTTCTCCGTCTTTTAAAAGTTTTTCGTATACAGAAGAAGAACAGTTAACTGAAAAACCTATACCGCCGTTTTCTAAAACAACTTCCCCGTCTCCGTAAGAAATAACTTTCCCTTTTAAGTATCCTATCATAAATCCACCTATAAACTAAATAATCCGCTTAAATTGTTTGTTTGCGCGTGCGTTAACGCAACCGCCAAAGCATCTGCCGCATCATCGGGTTTTGGAATGGTTTTTAGTCTTAAAAACGTTTTTACCATTTGCTGAATTTGGTTTTTTTCCGCTCTGCCGTATCCTGTAAGCGCCTGTTTTATTTGCAAAGGCGTGTACTCGAAAATTTTTGAACATTTTTTCTTTGCGGTAAGCAAAAGCACGCCCCTTGCGTGCGCAACGTTTATACCTGTTTTTACGTTTTTTGCAAAGAATAATTCCTCTATGGCTATTTCGTCCGGTTTAAAGGTATCTATCACTTGTTCTATACCCCTTTCCAGCATAATAAGCCTATCGGGAAACTTAACGTCTTTTGGGGTGGAAATAATGCCGTAATCAAGCATCTCCGCCCGTCCGCTTTTGTCGGTTTTTATCACCCCGTACCCAAGCGTTGCAAGCCCCGGGTCAAACCCTAAAATAATCATATTGTAATTTTACTTTAATTCACGATAAAAGTCAATAAATATCCGTTGACAAGTGTAATATGCAATTTATAAAAGGCAAAAAAACTTATGCAACCAAAAAAAGCGCCGCCTGTTTGCAAACGCTTTTTTATGTTTTTCTTTTTTTGTTAAGCCGCTTTTTTTACGTTATCGTAATTGCCCGTATTGCAAAAATAATACTGAGAGAGCGACACGGCTATTTCTTTATCGCTTACTCTCCCGCCAACCGTTCTTTTTACGTATAGCGTAATTGTGTCTACACTTTTTGCGCTTCTTATCAATCTACTTAAATCGGTAGTACTAGTTAGCGATTCTTTAATTCCTATACTTGCAACTTCCGCATGCGTAATAACGTCGTTGCTTCTTACGCCCGCTTTATAAGCCGCACCGCCTTCCGTTACGGAAACAACCGACACTTGCCCGTTAGAAACAGTCGTTGTCATTCCTATTTTTTCTTTTCTACCGGAAATGTAGCCGTAGTTGGTTTGATTATACGTTCCCATAAGTTGTTTTGCAACATTCAAAAAGCCTTTATCTTCCGAAGGGGTATCTGAAATCTTATACGGAATTGCAAAATTTATGCCCTTGCTGGTACTGTTTCCGTTTGCATCTGTAATAGATTCTCCGGAATTAGTCACGCCGATAAGTTCTCCGTACATATTAAACAAACCACCGCCGGAATTTCCCGGATATATATCCGCACTTATTCCCCAAAGCGTCATTAGACCGATATTTTCCACAGAACTAACGTAGTTGGTTTTGCTTATTAACCCGTCCGTAATCCAGTTTGCATGCGTACCTTCCGCATTGCCTATGGCTATTACCTTTTCTCCCTTGTTTACGGAATTTGTTTCGTCTATAATCTTTGCCTTTACTATGTTTGCGGCAATAGTATCGTCTTCAACAAAAAGCCTTAATACAGCCACGTCCGATTCTAAATCTCCGCCAACTAAAGAAACGGCAAGGCTTCTATCCACGCTTCCGCCGATTTTTCCGGAAAAAGCATAAGAAGAATCGTAATTTTGCTCGTCATATTGTCTAAACTCGGCATCTGGCACGTAAACCTTTATATCCTTTCCTTCGCACCCGTCTATAACGTGGTGACAGGTTAAAATATAAAATATATTGGCTTCGTTATCACCGTAATCAATACCGTCGTCTATATCTATTATAGTTCCGCTTCCTGTAATTATTCTGTTATCCGAAAGGATAACGTTTATAGCAACGGAAGCCCTGTAAATATTAGTATTTTTTATTACTTCTTCTACGGAAGAATAAGGTTTGTCGTCCCTTGAATTTTTGGTATAAGATATTCCCTTAGATAAATCCAAAGAATCTTTTAACTCCACGTTAACCGAAAAACCGGAACTAGGTTCGCTGCTAGACGGCGTTTCCGTTCCGCCGGAATTGCCCCCGTTGTCAACGATAAAATCACACCCCACCGCCGACAATGCTACCAAAAGCAACAGTGCAAACGTAGTTATGAATTTTAATGCTCTCTTCATTTCTTTCTCCTTATACGCTTAACCAAACGGCAAACTCTCTATTATAGTATGCGCCTTTAACCTCTAAACAACCCTATACAGAGCCTGTCTCCAAATTTTAACAACAATTAACGCGCTTTTTTGCTACGCTTTTATAAATTTGTTGTACTTTTATAAAGCAAGGCACCGCTGTTTAAGGCAATACTTCTTTTACATAATTGCAAAATCGCTTACGTTTATTTGTATTATAACACATAAAATTATATATTTTTCAATTTTTTTATATTTTTTTTGCATTTAGCTAAAAAATACGAAAAGCCGATGCACAAAACCTGCGTCGGCTCTTCTTTTTTGATAATACGAGGGAAATTACCGCCGTATTATCCATATAAAAACGGCGGTAATTTTTCTAGTAAATTCCGTGTGATAATTTTCATTAAAAAAGAAAATACCTTACCACCGATAATATAAGTATCTTCAAGTAAGGTATTTTTATTCAAAAAATATAAAATAAATTATTCCTCTTCGTCTTCCTCGGGCAAATCAACGTTGTGATAAACGTCTTGCACGTCGTCCAACTCTTCTAAAGCATCTACAAGTTTTTTGAACTTTGCAAGTTCTTCGCCTTCTAAGGTGATTTTGTTTTGAGGAAGCATTGTCACTTCAGCTTCAAAAAAGTTTAAACCCTTATCTTCCAAATATTTTCTTACGGAAGAAAAACTTGCGGGAGCGGTATGAACAACGAAAGCATCGTCTTCTGCAATAAAATCGTCCGCACCGGCGTCCAAAGCAAATTCCATAACTTCGTCTTCGGATAATTCGGGGGTTCTTTCAATCACCAACACACCTACCGTGTTAAAAGTAAAAGACACGCAGCCGGCGTTTCCTAAAGAACCACCGTGTTTTCTCATTGCGGTTCTAACGAAATCCACCGTACGGTTTTTATTGTCCGTAAGAGTTTTAATAATCACGGCACTGCCGGAAGGTCCGTACCCTTCGTAGGTCAATTCTTCGTAATTAGCGCCCGATAACTCGCCCGAAGCCTTTGCGATACATCTTTTAATATTGTCGTTAGGCATATTTACGGACTTTGCCTTTGCAATAGCATCGGCAAGTTTACTGTTTGTAGTGGGATCGGGGTTGTTTTTTGCCGCTACGGCAATTTCTCTACCAACCTTTGTAAAAATTCTACCCTTTATAGCGTCGGTTTTTGCTTTTTTTACAGCGATGTTCGCTGCATGGCTATGTCCTGACATATTATATACTCCTTATCTTATTCGTGATTTATTAAATGATACATTATAATGCCTGCGGAAACGGAAGCGTTTAAGCTTTCTACATCGTTTTGCATAGGAATACTCACGAAAAGGCTTGCTTTAGAACGAACCTTTTCCGATACTCCGTTTCCTTCGTTGCCTATTACAAGACAAAAATCCTCTTTTACAGCAAAAGAAAATAAGTTTTCCCCCTTCATATCGGCAACTAAAAGCGGCTTGTCTATGACTTTTAAAATTTCGTCCCTATTTCCGCATTTTACTTCTACACGAAAAATACCGCTCATACTCGCCCTAACTGCTTTTGGGGAATACGGGTCCGCGCAATCTTCCGTAATATAAACCGTTTTATAGCCCGCTGCAGCGGCGGTTCTTATAATTGCCCCCACGTTAGACGGGTCCGAAACACCGTCCAATAAAACGGCGTTTTTGCTAAAAGAGCATAGGTTGTTTTTAGGCTTTTCTATCACCGCAATAATGCCTTGCGGGGATTTTTCGGAACTTACGGATTTAAAAACGTCTTCACTTAAAAGTTCTTTTCTTTGACAATCAAATTGCCCTAAAAGCGAAAAACCTTTTTCCGTTCCGAGAAGAGCCGATACTTTTTGCCCCGTTAAAAACGCTTCTTTTACGGGCTTTACGCCTTCCGCCAAGTACAAGCCCAAAGCATCTCTATTTTTTTTATCCGCCAAAGACCTGATTTTTTTTACGAATTCGTTTTGTTTGGAAACTATCATTTAATACTCAAATAAAGCCTACGCAAATTAGGTAGGCTTTACGTTTTATTATTTTAAGTTTGCTTTTGCGGTTTCAACTAGCGCAGCGAAAGCCTTTTCGTCCGATACGGCGATTTCTGCCAAAACCTTTCTGTTTAAAGCAACTTCCGCATTCTTTAAGCCGAACATAAACTTGCTGTAAGAAATACCGTTCATACGGCAAGCAGCGTTAATTCTTGCAATCCACAAAGAACGGAAATCACGCTTTTTAGCCTTTCTGCCGATATAAGCATACTTTTGAGCCTTCATAACGGCTTCTCTTGCAACTCTGTATCTCTTGCTTCTTCCGCCGAAATAGCCCTTAGCAAGTTTTAATATTTTTCTACGCTTTTTAACAGCGTTTACACCTCTTTTAATACGCATAATACTTTTCTCCTTTCCGCTTATTTATTGTAAATGAGCGTCTTTACGGTCTTTGCTTGAGTTGCATCGACGTATGCACCGCCGCACAAATTATTCTTTCTCTTCCTGTCTTTTTTAGTTAAGATGTGGTTCTTTCCGGAACACGCTCTTTTAATCTTGCCCGTTGCGGTCACTTTGAAACGCTTTTTTGCCGCACTTTTGGTCTTCATTTTAGGCATATCTTTACCCTCCGTTTGTTTTTTTATTTAACTACCGCTTTTACGGGAGCAAGCATCATCCAAATGTTTCTTCCTTCCATAAGCGGTTGCTTTTCCATATTGCCGAAGTCTTTTACCATTTCGTAAAAGCGCTTCATAACGTCCATACTCAAACTTGAATGTGCCATCTGACGACCTTTCATTCGTATAGAAACCTTAACTTTGTTGCCTTGAGACAAAAACTTTTGAGTTTGTTTTGCCTTTACGTTAAGGTCACCCACGTCTATCGTCATAGAAAGCCAAACTTCTTTGATTTCGACTACCTTTTGGTTCTTTTTCGCTTCTTTGCTCTTTTTTGTAAGTTCAAACATATATTTACCGTAGTCCATAATCTTACAAACGGGCGGAGTAGCGTTGGGAGAGATTTTTACAAGGTCTAAACCCTTATCAAAGGCTGTTTCAAGCGCTTGTCTAGAAGACATTATGCCAAGTTGTTCACCTGTTTCGCCTATAAGCCTTATCTCTCTATCCCTTATTTCTTCGTTGATTTGATGTTCCCTTTTAATAGTTTTGTACCTCTTTGTTAGATTTTTTAGCATTTTGCTAAAAGAGTTAAAAAAACGGGTCGCTTCCAAAAGAAAACAACCCGAAAATACCCGCAAAACAATTGCATTTAAGTATCGAGCCGATTAGCCTTTAGCCTCGGCGAGAAGGTTCTCTTCTTCTTTAAGCCTTTATATAATACTCTCACCGAAAGAAAAAGTCAACCTTTTTATACTGTTTTTATAAAAAGTTTTTAAAAAATCAAAGGTCCTCTAAACCAGAGAACCTTTAACTTGTTTTTATTTTTTTTATTTTATACTTTTATTGTTAGTCTTTAACGATTATTGCCGTTGCAGCAAAACGACGAACAGATTCTAAAGCGTTTGTGCAATTTTCTAAAGAATCGTATGCTTCACCCATACAAACTACGGATTTTTGATTGTTGCGGAGTTTGTAATAGAACCTGCCGAATTTATCTCTGTCTATAACGAACAAGCCCGCTTTAGAATACTTTTTAACCGAATCTATAGAAGCAAACGCACCTTTTTTAGATGCAACCGCTTCCGTAGAAAGCATAAGTTGACCGTTAGAAGCATAAAGTTTAGCGCAGAATTTTCCGTCCTCCGTAGTTTCGATTCTCCACTTTCCTTCTAATCCTTTTTTTATTTCGTACTTGGGATTCTTAACGGGCACGTAATCTACGTATTTATCACCTTCTACCAACTCGTCTTGGATAATCGCTTCGCCTGCAATACGTTTTACGGATTCAACGGACTTTAAGCATTGGTCTTTAGTCTTATAAATTTCGCCTGCACAAAGGAATCTGTTTTGTGCGTTTTTAAGTTTATAGTAATATTCTTTGCTCTTATCTTGGTAGATAATAAATTCGCCCGTTTCGATAGCCTTTATTATAGTTACAATGCCCGCTTTTGCGCCTTCTTCCGTCGTATATATTTCACTGGATAACATAACTTCGCCGTTAGAAGCGGAAAGTTTTGCAATATACTCGTCTTCACTCTTTATTTCCACAACCCACTTACCAACGAATTTTTTTCTTTCTTCTACGGGTTTTCTTCTTACTATGGGTTTAAGGTCCTTGCAAAGTTCTTCTATCAGTTTAATAGCGTTCTTTAATCCCCTTTCGCTTTTAACTTTTACGGTAAAGGGAACTTCTTCGTATGCTTTTATATCCTTATAATCTCTTTGGAAATAAACTTTTTCGTTAAAATCGTTAACGTTTAACGCCAAGTGAAGTTTCAACGTTTTTCCACGGAGAGATATTTTTGCCTTTAATTCTCTTCCTAAACGGTAAGAAGCACACTTTTGAGAAATTCTTCCGTGAATTTTTCTGTAAGAGGTAAGCTTTTCGTCTAAAACCTTAAAATAATCTCTCACGCTTTGGTCCGCAGAAGCCAACTTTTCTTCAAACGGAACGTGATAAGAAGCAGAACCGCTTTCTCCTTCTTCCACTTCCTTGCTTTCTTCTGCAAGTTCTTCTTCAACAGTTTCTTCCGCTACGTTTTCCGCCTGTTCGGGTTCTTCTTTCGCTTCTTCTACCGGAACGGATTCAATTTCTTCCGCCACAGCCTGCGCAGGAGCCGCTTCTTCTACGACTTCTTCGGGAATTTCTTGCGATTCTTCTTCTGCCCAAATATCCTCGGTGATAATCGGCTCTTCTTTTTGCTTTTTAGATTTCTTTTCTTTTTTTGCTTTTTCTTCTTTAACCTCGACCGTCTTTACCTTAGACATATCGATTTTTGCGTGTTGATACACTCTTTCTTTATTTAGTTCGGCTTCTCTCTTTGCTCTTCTTTCCCCGCGAACGAACACCACCGTTGACACGATAATGCACGCAAGGCTTAGCGCAACGATAAGAGAGAGAATTATTATCCCCCCAAAATCATCCCAAAATTCTGCGAATGAAGCAAGTAAATTAAACATTGTTTTGTCTCCTTAAAACACATTCTACCTTTATATATGTGTATTTTATCACAATAAATCTCAAATTGCAAGGCTTAACTAACGGCAAAATGAAATTTTTTTACTTTAAATTTGCTATTTTATCAACCGCTAAGCCCCCCCTAAAACGGTGCGCCTAGAAAAACGGCTAATCAACAATCACTCGGTTCTTTCCATAATTAAATCTCTACAAAATAAAATTAACCGCAAAACGCTTGATAAAGATTTTATTTTGTTGTATTATAATCGTATATTTGGAGTGTGTAATTATGGATAAAATTAACGGAATAATCACCAGCAAAGAAGTTCCCTTTAAGGAATTCAAGAATCACGACGGGGAAATCGTAACGATAAGCGGATACATTCACCGTATACGTGAAATGACAGGCTTCTCTTTTGTAATCATAAGAACGGCAAGAGACTTAATTCAATGCGTTTATGCACCGGAATTTTCCGATTACCGTTGGGACGAAAGGCTCACGGAAGAAGCTTGCGTAAAAATTAAAGGCAAAGTAGTTTCTAGTTTAGACGCAAAAGGCAACGAAAGATTTGAATTGCAAATTCACGATATTGCGATATTATCTCTCCCTGCCGAAGGTTTGCCCATCGTAATCAATAAAAAGCAACTGGACGGCATAGGTTTAAGCACTATTCTCGATTTGAGAGCAGTATCTATGAGAAATCCCAGAGAACGTGCTATTTTCAAAATTCAAGAAGGCATTGCTCGCGGATTTAGAGAATTCCTTTTGAAAAACGATTTTACCGAAATTCGTTCCCCCAAAATAAACTATGCGGGTGCGGAAGGCGGAACTAACGTTTTTAAACTGGATTATTTCGGCAAACAAGTTTATCTTGCTCAAAGCCCGCAACTTTATAAACAGGCTCTTGTAGGGGTTTTCCAAAGAGTATTTGAAATTGCTCCCGTGTTCCGTGCCGAACATCACGACACGTCTCGCCATCTTAACGAATATACTTCTATGGACTTTGAAATGGGCTTTATCAACTCTTTTGAAGACATTATGAATATGGAAACGGGCGCTCTTAAATATATAATGAATCTTTTAAAAACGGAATATGCGGCAGAGATAGAACTTTTACACGCAAACGTTCCCGAAATAACCGAAATCCCCACCATTAAGTTTATGGATGCAAAAGAACTTATAATCAAAAAGTTCCACTATACCCCGTCCGATATGAAAGACTTTGACCCGCAAGAAGAAGAAATGCTTGGCAAATACGCAAAGAAAGAACTGAACAGCGACTTTTTGTTCGTCACTCATTATCCTTCTAAAAAGCGTCCTTTCTACACTATGGACGACCCTGAAAATCCGGAATTTACCCTATCTTTCGACCTGCTTTTTAGAGGCTTAGAAATAACTTCCGGAGGACAACGTGTTCACGATTATAAAGAACAAGTTGCAAAAATGGAAAAGTGCGGAATGGACCCCAAAGAGTTTGAAACGTATCTTATGCTTCATAAATACGGTGCTCCCCCTCACGGTGGCTTGGGAATAGGTTTAGAAAGATTGACAATGCACCTTTTAGGATTTAAAAACGTTAGAGAAGCAACTATGTTCCCGCGCGATATAAACAGAGTTTCTCCCTAAAAACATTATTTAATGTTAAAACTGTATATTTATATAT
>CAYVPW010000023.1:0-20605 GCA_964453915.1 uncultured Christensenella sp.
ATATAATATTATATATAAAGCTAAACGGGCTGTTGCGTTTTACTTAAAAACCACTAAAAGTTTAGGACTTATTATACTTTATACTTTTACAAAAATCAACTAAATTTGCAAAATTACGATAGCAAAAAGGTTGTAAGATAGCATTAAGGAGTTTTTATGGCAGGAAAGATTCTTACGCCTGTTTCCGTTTGGAGCGGCTTTAATATCGATTTTATACCGCAGGCGGAAAGCGTAGAAGATTATAAGGACGGCGAATACGCCGTGTCTAAATTTTACTTGGGCGGAAGGCGATATAAAGATGCGCAGACCAAGGTTTTTTGCACTTCTATAACTAAAAACAAAGAACCTAAAGAAGCGGTTTTTGTAATTCCGGACCTAGAAAAGGGCACGGACGAAGGTTTACTAAAAGCCCTTGCAGATAAAGGCTGGTACGTTGTTTCTATAGACCTTGCCGGAATAAAGGACGGGGAAAAGAATTATACGGTGTATCCCGAATCTTTATCCTATGCTAATTATGCGGTTGCAAAAGATAGTTTAACCGCCGTTGGGGAAGACGTTTTTTCTACTTGTTGGTACGAATGGGCTTGCGAAGTAAAGCACGTTTTAGAATATTTGGAAAAGAACGCCGCTTATAAAAAAATCGGTGGTATCGGCGTGGGAAAAGCCGCAACTACGCTTTGGCACGTTTTGTCAAACGAAACGAGAATGTCTTTTGCGGTTTCTATACTTAACGCCGGTTGGGAAACGTATGCTAAATTCGGCAAATTTGAAGGGGAATCTCCTTCTGATTTTACCGACGAGCAAGTAAAGTATTTAGCCGGTATAGAAGCGCAGGCATACGCTCCGTACGTTAAGTGCCCCGTTATGGTTTTGTCCGCTACTAACTCCGGAGTGTTTGATTGCGACAGGGTGATAGACACTGTTTCTAGAGTTAAAGAGAATTATTATTCGGCGGCGGATTATTCTGTAAATTATTCCGATGCGGTTGATAAGGACGGGTTTGACAATCTTTTGCGGTTTGCAGCCGTTTGCTTTGAAGAAAACGGCGTGTCTACGCTTCCGGAATATCCGGATCTAGTGTGCGAAACAGAAGATAAGGTTTTAAGGTTAAAGGTAAAAGCGGAAGCTAAAAACCTAAAAAAAGTTTCGGTTTTTGCGTCCGAACAAATATTGACAAAGGATAGGCGTTCTTGGGTTAAATGTGCGGAAGCGTTTTATAACGACGGCGAAAGCGGCGAATTTTGTTTCGATTATTTCCCGTATGAAGAAACGGGTTTGGTTTTGTTTTTTGCAAAGGCGGAATACGAAAGCGGCTTTACGGTAAGTTCTTATATCGTGTGCAAAAGAATAGAAAAGGACGAGGTTTGCGTAAAATATAAAACTGGAATTCTTTGTTCTACGAGAGAAGCGTTTGCGGAAAGTGTTTTTGCCCCTGCAAAAACGGACGACTTGATTTCTTGTGTAGACGTTGACGGAGAGCGTGAAGTAAAATACGAAAACGGGCCTATGAATATAAAAGGCGTATATAGTCCCGCAGGACTTATCACGTATAAAATCAACTCTAAAAAAGATAAGCCTAACGACGACGCTATTTTGATTATGGACGTGTACGTGCAAAAGGACGGTTATTTTACGGCAACGTTGATGGCTGAAAGTGCGGACGGAAGCATTACGGAGTATTCTTATTCCGTAAATTTAGTCGGCGGAGATTTGTGGCACAATTTAAAAATAGAACTACAAAGGTTTAAGTCGGCGGAAGGCAGACTTTTAAAAAGTTACGAAAACGTTTTTGCAGTTAAATTTTATGCGGAAGGCAAATACCTTATAAACAACGCTTTGTTTTTGTGATATGGATATAAAAGAAAAAGGAATAATCACTTCTAAAAAAAAGCATGCTTGCGGCGGAAATACGTGGATTGTAAAGCGTACCGGGGCGGACGTTAAATTGTCTTGCCTTACTTGCGGAAGGACCGTTTTTATGTCTTACGACGAAGTGAGAAAGATAACGCTAAAATATCAAGACGGTGAAAGTGTAAATGACAATCAGATTTAGTCTTTGGGAAAAAAAGAATAAAGAAGAACGCTCGGATAGAAATTCCACGCTTGCTTGTGCAGTGGTGATAGCCGTTATGCTTTTCATTATTTATTTAACGATGTTCGTGTTTATCACAGTAGAGGTTTCCGGCGAATCTATGCAAAGCACTCTTAATAACGGTGATACGCTTTTGGTAAATAAAACCGATGTGCCGGACTACGGTGATATAGTTATAATAAGTAAAAATTCGCAGTTGGATTACTGGGTGGTGAAAAGAGTAATAGGTTTAGGCGGCGACGTTATAGAAATAAAAGCGGACGGGAAGGTTTACAGAAACGGAGAAAAATTAGAAGAAGATTATCTAGACGATTTTCAGTCTACACACCCCATCGGCGGCGAACACGGCTATCAAAAATGGGTGCTTAAAGAAGACGAGATTTTTTATCTGGGCGATAACAGGCTAAACAGTACGGATTCCAGAGTTTCGGGACCGTGCAAAACTTCAGACGTAATAGGTGTGGTAGAAGAGTGGGCTTTGTCCTCAAAAAATATATTTAATGGTTTCTTTGATTGGTTTTCCAGTCTTTTTTAAAAACGGTGAATTAGATGATTGAATATTTTAACAAAAGCGAATACGAAAAAGCAAAAAAGCAAAAAAAATTGATATTAGGAATTTATTTTGGCATAGCGGTGATTTTTGCTGCGTTTGCTGTTTTGTCCGTTATTTATGCGGCAAGACTTCCTTATCAATCGCCAAAAATAGGAACGGTGAAATGGGTTTTATATCCCGCCACTGGAGTATTTGTGATTTTTTCTTTTATATACCTAGGTATTCCTTACAAAAAGGTAAAAAAATTTGCAGCGTTTTGCAACAACTTGGTTTTCGGGTTAAAAGAAGAGAGCGTGGCAGATTTTTTTGAATACGACGAAACTTTGCAAGATAACGGCGGTGTGGATTGCAAATCTTTGGTGTTTTTAGAGTGGAATAAGTATAAAAAAGATTATTTTGAAAGAAAAGTTTTGGTTTTTTACGAAAAAGATTTTCCGATAATTCCGGAAAAGGCGCGCGTTAAGTTTATAACGCAGGGCAACTTTTTGATTTCTTACGAAGTAATACAAGAAAACAAAGGAGAATGAAATGAAAACGATAGTGACCGTAATCGGCAAAGACAAACCCGGAATTATAGCAAAGGTGGCAACGCTTTTATCGGATAACGGGGTAAATATAGAAGACATAAGCCAAACTATAGTTCAGGGCAACTTTACTATGATTATGCTTTGCGACTTAAAAAACGGCGTGTTGACAATTCCTGAATTGAAAGAAAAAACCGACGTGTTAGGCGGCGAAATAGGCGTGTCTATTCACGTTCAGCACGAAGATATTTTTAACGCAATGCACAAGATTTAGTATTCGGAGAAGAAAATGTTAAGCAGAAACGAAATTATAGAAACAATCGATATGGTCGAAAAAGAACATTTTGACGTTCGTACCATAACTATGGGAATAAATCTTTTGCCCTGTGTTAGAGAAAGTGCAGAGGCAACCTCTCGCTTAGTTTACGATACTATTTGTAAAAAAGCCGAAAACATAGTAAAAGTTGCAAGCGATTTAGGGGTTGAATACGGAATACCTATTATAAACAAAAGAGTTTCCATTACCCCCGCAAGCCTTTTAACCGCTAACTTTACGGGTAAAGAAATTTTACTTGCTAAAGCGTTAGATAACGCGGCAAAAACAGTTGGCGTCGATTTTTTGGGCGGTTATTCCGCTCTCGTTCAAAAGGGTATGACGTCTTTTGAACGTTCTTTTATAGAAAGTATTCCGGAAGCACTTTCCATAACGGAAAGGCTTTGTTCTTCCGTTAACGTAGGAAGTTCAAGGTCCGGCATAAATATGGATGCGGTACGCCTTATGGGCAAAATTATTAAAGATACTGCGGAGATTACCAAAGATAAGGACGGCTTGGGCTGTGCCAAACTGGTTGTATTTTGCAATGCCGTAGAAGACAATCCTTTTATGGCGGGTGCGTTTCACGGCGTAGGGGAAGCGGAAACCGTAATTAACGTTGGCGTTTCCGGACCGGGCGTTGTGCATCAAGCCTTAAAAAGTGCGGGCGATGCCAGCATAGGTGAGGTTGCCGAGATTATAAAAAAGACGGCGTTTAAGATTACCCGTGCAGGACAGCTTATAGCAAAAGAGGCTTCTAAACGCCTAAACGCAGAGTTCGGTATAGTGGATTTATCACTTGCACCCACACCTGTTATGGGAGATTCGGTTGCGCATATATTAGAAGAAATGGGGTTAGAATCAGTTGGGTGTCACGGAACTACCGCGGCGCTTGCAATGCTTAATGACGCAGTTAAAAAGGGCGGCGTTATGGCAAGCGGCAGTGTTGGCGGATTGTCCGGTGCATTTATTCCCGTAAGCGAAGATATAGGTATGATAAACGCCGCAAACAAGGGCGCTATAAGTTTGGATAAATTAGAAGCGATGACCTGTGTATGCAGCGTAGGTATAGACATGGTGGCTATTCCCGGAGATACGCCTGCTTCCACTATAAGCGGAATTATTGCAGACGAAACGGCGATAGGTATGATAAATAATAAAACAACCGCAGTGAGAGTTATACCCGTTCCCAATAAAAAGGTTGGGGACAGTGTAGAGTTCGGCGGGCTTTTAGGCAGTGCGCCTATAATGAAAGTTTCACCGTTTTCTTGCGAAAAATTAGTAAACAGGGGTGGCAGAATTCCCGCACCAATTCACAGCTTTAAAAACTAAGAGTAGGGGTGTAGAAGTGGACAAGTATCAATGGCAAATAGAAGATATTTATAAAACCGAGCAAGATTGGCTTAAAGACTATCAAAACGTAGAAAAAGAAATAGATTTTTCTGAATTCAAGGGGAAACTTTCTTCTAAAAAGTGCTTTTTTGAATGTATGAAAAAGCAAGAGAGAATTGCCAGAATTATAGAAAAACTCTCTGTTTACGCAATGATGTTGCACGACACGGATACGGCGAGCAGTAAGTACGATTCACTAGTGTCTAAAACCACGGTTTTATCCGTTAAGTTTTCTTCGGAGTCTGCATTTATTGTTCCGGAACTTACTTCTTTAGATGTAAGCGTACTAAAAGAATTTATAGCCGATTCTTCTCTTAAAGAATACGATTACACCTTAAAGTGTTTGTTAAAGGCAAAAGAACACGTTTTATCTGAAAAAGAAGAAAAACTTCTTGCGGAAAGCGCGGACGCACTTTCCTCTTTTAGAGAAATATTTACAAAAACGGACAATGCGGATTTGCCGCTAAAAGATATAAAACACAATGGCGAAACCATTCCGCTAAGCCACGGTGCTTACGGCGTTATTATGCACGATTCGGATAGAGCGTTGAGAAAAAAATGTTTTAAGGCTTACTATAACGCGTATATATCGCTTATAAACGTGATATCTGCAACCTATGCCGGCAGCGTAAAAAAAGACGTGTTTACGGCTAAAAGCAAAAAGTTCGCTTCTTCTTTAGAGCGTGCGCTTTTTTCTGAAGACATTGATGTTAAGGTATATCAAAATCTTATAACTTCCGTAAATAAGGCATTGCCGTTATTGCACGAATATATGGCATATAAGAAAAAATCTTTAAACCTAAAAGATATGCATATGTACGACGTGTACGTGCCCATCACTCAAAATGCAGAATTAAAATTAACTTACGACCAAGCTTATAGCCTAGTTATCGAAGGATTGAGCCCGCTTGGAGAAGAGTATTCTCAATTGCTAAAAAAAGCACACGACGAGAGATGGATTTCCGTTTACGAAACCAAAGGAAAAAGGAGCGGAGCGTACAGTGTGTGCGTTTACGATACGCACCCGTTCGTGTTGCTAAACTACAAACAAACCACGCACGACGTGTTTACGATTGCGCACGAAATGGGGCATAGCATACATTCTTATTTTTCTAACAGAACTCAGCCTTATGCAAAAGCGGACTATAAAATTTTCGTTGCGGAAGTTGCAAGCACCGTAAACGAAGTGTTGTTGCTTAAATATTTATTAAAAAGCGCAAAGGACGATAAACTTAAAAAATATTTGCTTTCTTATCTTGCGGAAATGATAAGGACTACGCTTTTTAGGCAAACCCAGTTTGCTGAGTTTGAAGAATATTCTCATTCCACTATAGAAAACGGAGAGCCGTTAACTAAGGACGGAATGTGCCAAAAATATTTAGAATTAAATAAAAAGTATTACGGAAACGCTGTAATAAGCGACGAAGAAATAAGTTATGAATGGGCAAGAATACCACACTTTTACAGGGCGTTTTACGTTTATAAGTATGCAACGGGAATTATTTCCGCTTTGGCGATTGCGGATAGAATAATTACGCAAGGGAAACCCGCAGTGGAAGATTACTTTAAGTTTTTATCTTCGGGAGATTCGGATTCACCCGTAGAATTGTTAAAAATCGCCGGTGTAGATTTAACTGACGAAAACACCTTTAACTCTGCGTTCCAAGTATTTAAGGACGCTTTAGAACAAATGAAAAGCCTATAAAACGCTAAGGAGAAAAATATGGCAAAAACGCAAAACAAAAAAAGCGGCGGAGAAATGCTTCCGCACAATCTAGAAGCAGAACAGTCACTTTTGGGCTGTATGCTTTTAGACCCCAAAGTTCAAGCGGAGATAACTTCTTCTTTGAAAGAAGAAGATTTTCATTTTGAATCTCATAAATATCTCTTTTCTGCGATGACGGATATTATCCAACAAAACAAGCCGCTAGATTTCGTAACGCTGGTAGACGCTTTAGAAAAGAACGGCACGCTAGATAAGGTGGGTGGGCTTTCTTATATTGCAAATTTATCTAACACTATGCCGTCTACCGTAAATTATAAAAGTTATTTAGATATTGTTTTAAGAGACAGTATGATGAGAAAGCTTATAGGCGGCTCTATGGAGATTATAGACGAATGTAAGCAAAGCAAAGATAAAGATTCTGCGCTTGCGTTTGCGGAAAAAACCGTGTTTGATATTTCAAGCACCGCCGATACGAGCGACGTTGTAAATATAGATAAAATTATTCCGGACGTAATGGTAAAACTAGACGAACTTAGCAAAAACAAAACGGCGCTAAGGGGAATAAGAACAAAATATCGCGGATTAGATAAGCTGTTAGATGGGCTGCATAAAAGCGACCTTATAATTTTGGCAGCAAGACCTGCCGTAGGAAAAACGTCTTTTGCAATGAATATAGTTTCTAATATAGCAACGCAGGGATATAACTGTGCGGTGTTCTCTCTGGAAATGAGTAAGGAACAAATAGTGCAAAGACTTTTGTGTTCGGTTGCAAACGTAAGTATGGAACACGCTTCTAAAGGCGAGATGAGTAAAACCGAATGGTTAAAAATTTCGCAGGCAAAGGAAACGCTTTACAAGTCTAATATTTTTATAGACGATTCCGCAATAATTACCCCGCAAGAAGTTTTATCTAAATGCAGAAGGTTAAAAAGAAAATTCGGTTTAGACCTTATAATGATAGACTACGTGCAATTGATGACTGCAGGAAGAACCAGAGAATCGGATAACAGGCAACAAGAGATTACGGAAATTTCCAGAAACCTTAAAATTTTGGCTAAAGAAATAAACGTTCCCGTTCTTGCGCTTTCTCAATTATCCCGTGCGGTTGAAACAAGAAAAGGTCGTCCGCAATTATCGGACCTTCGTGAATCGGGCGCAATAGAGCAAGATGCCGATATAGTTATGTTTATACATAGACCCGATAAGGGTGCAACGGAAAAAGAACTTGCGGAAGGCAAGGTCAAAAAGAACGTTGCGGAAATTATAGTAGAAAAGCATAGAAGCGGACCTACCGGTGTTGTGGAACTTTACTTTAAGGGAGAATGTACTAAATTCCTTAATATAGACGTGGAAACGGGAGAGCCGGAAGACGAAGTTAAAGAAAACAATAACGAGCGCCCCGCAATGGACGCCGGCATTGCGACCGCAAAAACAGAAGACAAGATAGTAAAAAGCATAGACGACGAAATATTTTGATGATGGAAACGTTTATAAAACCCGTTGATAAAAACAGCGTGGAACAAGCAAAAAACATTCTTCTAAGCGGCGGAGTTATAGGTATGCCGACGGAAACCGTGTACGGTTTGGCGGCGGTTGGTACTAACCCCGATGCAGTGAAAAGAATATACGAAATAAAAGGTCGCCCTTCGGACAATCCGCTTATTGCACACGTGCACAAGGATTACGATATAGAAAAGCTTGTTAAAGTGGAAAGGGATTATGCTAAAATCTTAAAAGAAAGGTTTACCCCCGGACCTTTAACGATGGTTTTTTATTCTAAAGGCGTTGTTTGCAAAGAAGCAACCTGCGGCGGAGAAACGCTTGCGGTGAGAATACCTTCTCACAAAGGTTGTCAAGCCCTTTTGCGTGCGGTAGATTCGCCGCTTGTTGCACCTAGCGCTAATATATCTAAACATACAAGTCCCGTCACGGCGCAACACGTTTATAACGACCTAAACGGAAAAATTCCGCTAATATTAGACGGCGGAAAATGTTCGGGCGGAATAGAGAGCACCGTGCTTGACTGTACGGGAACCGTGCCGAGAATACTTCGAGCAGGGCTTATCACAAAAGAAATGATAATAGAAGCGGTTGGTGCTTGCGAGATTGCGGAACATAAAGAAACAGATAGGGTTCGTTCCCCCGGTGTAAAATACAGGCACTATCGCCCTAAATGCGAAACCGCATTATTTAAAGAAGACGAACTGGAAAAGGCAAAGGCGCTTTATGTTGAATGGAAAAATTTAGGCAAACGTCCGTTTATTATGTGTTCGAATAGTGTCACCGGCCTATTAAACGGCTACGACATATTAAATTTAGGAACGACGGGAGAAGAGATTGCTTCTAATTTATACGATAAACTTTTAGAAGGTGAAAAAATCGCCGATATTATTATAGCGATTGAAATGCCGAGGGAAGACGGCGTATATTTAGGCATATTAAACAGGTTGAGAAAATCTTGCGGGTGATAAGATGAAAAAAATAACTTTCGTATGCACGGGGAATACTTGCAGAAGCCCTATGGCGGAGATAATCTTAAAAAGCAAGTTAAAGTTGGCGGGCGTAAAAGATATTAAGGTCACAAGCGCAGGGCTTAACGCAGAAGAAGGGAATAAAATAAATCCAAAGTCTATGCAAGCGTTAAAACTTATGGGGCTTAAAGCCTATTCTTTCCGCTCTAAAAACCTAACGGAAAAACTTATAAAAAGCAGTGATATGATTGTTTGCATGACGGGCACTCATAAATTATATCTTGCAGGCGAAAAAAACGTATACTCAATTGGGGAACTTACAGGGTTGGGCGATATTGCCGATCCTTACGGGCAAGATTTGGGGGTGTATATAAAAACTTCGCACGAGATAGAAGATGGATGCAACGTTTTGCTTAAAATAATTTTGAAAGATAAAGGAGAATAAAAAATGAAAGTCGCGATCGGCTGTGACCACGGCGGAATAAACCTTAAACCCGCATTAAAAGAGTATTTAGAAAAACACGGTATAGAATATAAAGATTTTGGTTGCTACACCAAAGATTCCGTAGATTATAACGACTACGGAGAAGCGGTTGCAAACGCCGTTGCAAATAAAGAATTCGATTTCGGTATTTTAATTTGCGGAACGGGAATAGGAATGAGCATAGTCGCAAACAAAGTTAAAGGAATAAGATGTGCGCACGTGTCGGACGTTTTTTCCGCAAAGGCAACGAGAGAACATAACGACGCAAACGTGCTTGCGATAGGCGAAAGAGTTTTAGGCGTAGGGCTTATGACGGAGATTGTAGATGCGTTTTTAACCACGCCGTTTTCTAACGGGGAAAGGCACGTTAGAAGAATAGAAAAGATAAAAGAATTAGAAAATAAAAACTTTAAGTAATTTTAGGGGGAAACGATGAAAGTTAAAAAAGCGATTATACCTGCGGCAGGGTTAGGAACAAGATTTTTGCCCATAACAAAAGCCGTGCCAAAGCCTATGTTGTCCGTTTTGGATAAGCCTACCGTTCAATATATTACGGAAGAGTTAGAAGGAACGGGAATAGAAGAGATAATAATTGTCATCAGTCCGGATTCGGAAGTTATAGAAAAGCATTTCGGAAAGGCGGAGGGATTAGAAAAAAGGTTGCTTTCGGACGGCAAAAAATCATTGTACGATATTGCTAAAAAGACTCAGCAATTTAACGTTAAATTCGTTGTGCAAGAAAAGCCCAACGGGCTTGCCGGAGCGATTTTATGCGCGGAAAAATACGTTAAAAACGAACCATATGCGCTTTTATTAGGCGATGAACTTCTTTGGGCTGAAAACGGCGAAAAACCGTGTATTAAAAGGCTTATGGAAGTTTACGAAAAGACCGGAAAAAGCGTGATTGCCGCAATGGAAGTGTTTGGGGACGACGTTAGTAAGTACGGCAACATAGGCATAAAAGAAGAAAACGACGGCGTTATTTTAGTTGATAAAATAGTTGAAAAACCGTCTTTAACGGAAGCGCTTTCTAACTATGCCGTTATCGGAAGATACGTTATAGACGGCAAGGTTATGGATATGCTTAAAGAATTAAAACCAAGAAATAACGAAATATATTTTACCGATGCGCTAGACGTACTTGCGGAAAACGGAGAACTTTTAGCAAGCGGTTTTGAAGGAAAACGCTACGACGTTGGCGATAAACTGGGATATATAAAAGCAAACGTAGAATTTGCATTAAAAAGCAAAGAAATTGGAGAAGAAGTAAAGGCGTTCGTTAAAGAACTCGCCGAAAAGTTAGACTAGAGAATATGTACGATAAGATTTGTTCCGTTTGCGGACGCAGATTGTCGGAATTTTACGATACCGGCTATTTGGGGTGCGAAAACTGTTATAAAGAGTTTGAAAAAGAGATTACCGCTTCGCTAAAAAAAATTCAGGGCGGAACTTTTCACGTGGGCAAAAAACCGGAACTATCTGGATTAGACAGAGAACTTTTGTCTGATTTCAGAAAGTATAAAGAAGAAAAAGAAAAAGCGGGGATAGAAGGTAGATTTTCCGATATGGCAAAATTAAGCAAGATTATAACCGAACTATCCGAAGAATTAAAAAGAAGGGGGCTTATTTGATATGGCGGCTATAAGTCCCGAATTGTATAGGGGTAATATTATCACTTCAAGGGTAAGGCTTGCAAGAAACTTGCAAGGAGTGCCGTTTACAGTTAGAACGCCCAGAGAAGGCAGAGAGATAGTAAAAAAGGTAAATCGCGCGTTGGTTAAGTGCGATACTTTTAACCTTTATTATATGTCTAACTTAAACGAGATAAATCTTGAAGCAATGAAAGAAAAGCACCTTATAAGTCAAGCGCTTATAGATAACCGTGCGGCCGGGGCTGCGCTTATAAATCAAGACGAAAGCGTTTCCGTTATGGTTTGCGAAGAAGACGTTATAAGGGAACAGTGTTTTATGCGCGGACTTAGAGTTAACGAAGCGTATAAAAGGTTAAACGCCATAGACGATGAACTATCTAGAAATTTGGATATAGCGTACAGCGAAAAATTCGGTTATTTAACCGCCTGCCCTACAAATTTGGGAACGGGGCTTAGGGCTTCCGTTATGATGTTTTTGCCCGCACTTACCGAAAGCGGAAAAATGAACGCTTTAATCAATGAAGTTGCAAACCGCGGGCTTACCGTTCGCGGGGTGTACGGAGAGGGTAGCGAAGCGGAAGGCTATATGTATCAAATTAGCAACGAAGTGACGCTTGGCATAAGCGAGTACGATATACTAAACGAAGTGAGAGAAACCGTAGAGCAGATTTGCGAAGCGGAAAGAGAAGAGAGCGAAAGGCTTTACGGCAAAAGAGAACTAAAAACTATGGATAAAGCAAGAAAGGCTTACGGGATTTTGACTAATGCGGTAATGCTTAATTACAGCGAGTTTTTAGGACTTATAGCCCAAGTTAAATTAGGCGCAATGTTGGGTATGATAAATATTACCGACATAGAAAAAATAGACGATTTGATAGTTAGCGTTAGACCTGCGAGTTTATGTATGGAATACGGAAAAAAACTTTCCGCAACGGATAGGGACTTATATCGGGCGGAAGTCGTAGGAAAGATACTTACAAAAATAAAGGAGTGACGGTTTATGTATTACGACAGTTTTTCTAACAACGTAAATCAAGTGATAGAAATCGCAACCGTGCTTGCTAAAAGATACGGTTGCAGATATATCGGAAGCGAACATATATTGTACGGGCTTATAAACGCACCGGACGGTAGAGCGGGCGCAATTTTAAGGGAGGCGCGCGTCGATAACGAGAGATACCTTAACTACTTTAAAAGAACGGTAGAGCCGGATCTTGTTATTCCCGGAAATATGTTTACCCCCAGAACCAAACGCCTTTTTGAAAAGGCGGTGGATATATCCTTAAAAGCACATTCCGGATTCGTCGGCACGGAGCACCTGTTGCTTGCTCTTTTGCTAGATTATAACAGCGTAGCGGTAAGCATACTTAGAACTATGAAAGTAGACGTAGACGCTATGGCAGAGGAGATTGCGGAGAGTTTAGAAGGTGGTTTTGCGGAAGAAGAACCCGAAGAAGAGGACGTTTTTAGCAAAACGTTTGCTTTTGCCGGTAAAGAGCAAAACAAGACTTCGGATAAAAAAGAGCAAACTGACGATTTGGGCGAGTTGTCGAAATTTGGCGTAAACCTAAATAAACAAGCGGTAGACGGCAGATTAGACCCTGTAATCGGCAGAAAAAAAGAAATTGACAGGGTAATACAAATTTTATCCAGAAGGACAAAAAACAATCCCGTTTTGATAGGCGAACCCGGCGTTGGTAAAAGCGCCGTTGTAGAAGGGCTTGCACAGGCGATTGTAAAAGGAAACGTGCCTGAAATTTTGGCGGACAAGATTGTTTTTTCTTTAGATATAGCGGGTATGCTTGCCGGCGCAAGATACCGTGGAGACTTTGAAGAGAGATTAAAGGGTGCGATTGACACAGTAAAAAAGAACGGCAACATAATATTGTTTATAGACGAAATTCACAACATCGTCGGTGCGGGTAGCACGGGCGAAGGAAATATGGATGCGGCTAACATTTTAAAGCCTATGCTATCTAGGGGAGAGTTGCAAACGATAGGTGCAACCACCATAGACGAATATAGAAAATATATAGAAAAAGACGCTGCGCTAGAACGCCGTTTTCAACCCATTATGGTAGATGCTCCGAGCACGGAAGAAACGGTTGAAATATTAAAAGGATTAAGGGATAAATACGAATCTCACCACGGTGTTAGTATTCCGGACGACGCTATTATTGCCGCAGTAAGTTTGTCTGACAGATATATAACGGACAGATTTTTGCCGGATAAAGCGATAGATTTAATTGACGAAGCAGCGTCCAGAGTAAGACTTGACAGTTATAATTCACCCGTTCAGGCAAAAAGCAAAGAGGCTGAATTAAACAGGCTTATAGCAGAGAAAAACGAGGCTAAAAGAAGGGACGACTTTGAGCGCGCTATAAGAATAAACAAAGAGATAGAGCGTGTAAATGCAGAATTAGAAGATATTAGGCGAGAAGGTAAAACTAACGGCAATTTAGAAAAACTAAAACTCACGCCGGACGACATAGCAAAGGTTGTAAGCAACTGGACGGGCGTTCCTGTGGTTAAGCTTACGGAAACCGAAGCGCAAAAACTTTTGGATTTAGAGACTGTCCTACATCAAAGGGTAATCGGGCAAGACGATGCCGTAAAGGCTGTTTCCGCTGCGATACGCCGTGCTAGGGCGGGGCTTAAAGACCCGAACAGACCGGTTGGTTCTTTTATATTCGTAGGGCCTACCGGCGTTGGAAAAACGGAATTGTCTAAGGCGCTTGCAGAAGCGGTTTTTGGAAACGAAGACGCTCTTATAAGAATAGATATGAGCGAATATATGGAAAAACATTCTGTGTCAAAAATGGTAGGTGCGCCTCCGGGATACGTAGGGTTTGACGAAGCGGGGCAGTTAACCGAAAAGGTAAGAAGAAAACCCTATTCCGTAGTTTTGTTCGACGAAATAGAAAAAGCTCATCCGGACGTTTTTAACATAATGTTGCAGATTTTAGACGACGGAAGGCTTACCGATAGCAAAGGCAGAGTAGTAAGCTTTAAAAACTGTATTATTATAATGACGTCTAACGTGGGCGCAAGCGAAGTGCAAACTAAACCTACTTTGGGTTTTGTTTCTAACGGGCAAGCGGAATACGACAAGATGTGCGATAAATATATGGACGCATTAAAAGAAAAATTCCGTCCGGAATTTTTAAATAGGATAGACGATATAATCATATTCCACAAACTAAGCAAACAAGAAACTTCCAGCATAGCGGAACTGTTGTTAAAGAGTTTGAGAAAGCGTCTTGCCGTTTTAGAGGTAAAAATGGAAATTACGCCGGCGGCAATGGAACTTATAATAGAAAAGGGCTACGACCAAACTTACGGGGCAAGACCGCTTAAAAGAGTTGTGCAAAGGTACGTGGAAGATAAACTTTCGGAAAAGATTTTAAGAGGTGAATTGAAAGAAAATTCGGTCGTAACGGTAGATGCCGAAAACGGGGAATTTATTTTTAGATAATTTTTAAGTTTCAAAAAGGAAAATATGCACAAGTGTGCGTATATTTATATAGAGGTAATTAAAAGGGGGGATAATTATATGAAGATAGAAATTACCGAAAGAAACTATGAAGTAAGCGAACATTTAAGAAAAATCACCGGAATAAAACTAGATAAGTTAGATAAGTATTTTGACGGCGAAGACACGGTTGCAAAGGTTTGTTTTAAAAAAGAAGCGAGTTCTTTAACGATAGAGGTAATGCTTGATTATGCGGGTAAATTTGTAAGGGCGACCGCAACGAGCGATAATTTTTACGATAATTTAGATGCGGTTTTGCCAAAACTAGAAGGGCAAATACGTAAATATCGCACTAGATTTGATAAACATTCTAAAAACTCCGCTTATAGAGAAGAAGCCGTTTATGACGACGGAAAATACGAAAAGACCGCTTCTTATAAAGTCGTTAAAGAAAAGAAATTTGCTCTAAAACCAATGACGGTGGAGGAAGCGTGTGCGGAATTAGAACTTTTAGGGCACTCTTTTTACGTGTTTTTAGAAGCAAAAAGCAATACCGTGCAAGTGCTTTATAAAAGAAACGACGGTGACTTGGGATTGATTGAACCCGAAATTTAAAGGCGGTACTATGAAAATAGGCATATCAACGGCGTCTTTATTCGTGAGATTTCCGACTGAAGACGCCTTGAAATTTTTAAGCGACAACGGCGTGGAAACGGCGGAAGTTTTTTTGGAATCTTACTGTGAATACGATAAAGAATTCGGAAAACTTTTGCGTGCTAAAAAAGGGAAAGTAGACGTTCATTCCATACATACTTTAACAACGCAATTCGAGCCGCAGCTTTATAGCATAAACAAGCGTGCGCAAGCGGATTCTTTTAAGTTGTTAGAAAAAACAATGGAATGTGCAAAAGAAATCGGTGCAAAGTATTATACTTTTCACGGTGTGGCAAGGTTAAAGAAAACCCCGTTTGTTATAGATTACGACAGGGTAGGAAAAATCACCGGCGATATTATGGCTGTTGCGCAAAAATACGGCGTTTCTCTTGCATACGAAAACGTGCACTGGTGCTATTATAACTACGTTGGCTTTTTTAACGAAATGAGAAAGCGCACCAAAGGCTTAAAAGCAACGCTAGACGTAAAACAAGCAAGATTAAGCGGTATAGATTATAAAGACCTTATAAACGAAATGGCTGGAGATATAGCAACCGTTCACTTATCGGACGTGTTGGATAACGGAAAAATGGTACTCCCCGGAAAAGGAATTACCGATTTCAAAGAATTGTTTAGCAGACTAAACGATAAAGGGTTTGACGGCGCAATGCTTTTAGAAGTATATCAAAATGATTTTGAAAAAGAAGAAGAACTTTGGGAATCTTTAGACTATCTAAAAAACGTAGCGTCTAAAATATTTTAAAACCGAAACATCATAAAAAAGTGTAGAGAAAAAGCCCGCAGCAAGCTGCGGGTTGTTTTTTGCAAAATAAATTAACCGAAACGAAATATTTTACGAAACGTATAGTTCCTTAAAGAAAATTATTCTTCCGGTTTTGCTTTTTCCTCTTCAAAAGCATCTAAGATGACTTTGATGAGCTCTTCTCTTGTTTCCGTCTTAATGGGATGCGCTATATCTTTATATTCGCCATCGTTAGTTTTGCGACTGGGCATAGCTATAAAATAGCCCTCTGTGCCTTCGATTATTTTAATGTCATGAACTACGAAGCAATCATCGAAGGTGACGGAAGCAACAGCCTTGAGTTTGCTATCGTCTTTTTTTACGATGCGAACTCTTACGTCTGTAATCCTCATATCAATACCTTCCCCTTACATTATTTTTATGTTATTTTACCATATTGAAGAGGTTATTTCAATAGGGTTTTTAAAAAATTTGTGATTTTTTTAAACTTTTTAACCAAAATTTGCCGCCACTGCATAAAATATGCTATGAAAAAAAGCGATTTTTCTTTTAGTTTTAATTCCGTTCACTTTATAGGCATAGGCGGCGTATCAATGAGTGCGTTGGCGCTTTATTGTTTTGGCAAAAACAAACTTGTTTCCGGCAGCGATTTTGCCGATAACGGAATGGTTAAACTCCTTAAAAAAAAGGGTATTAAGATTTATAAAATGCAAAATATGCGCGGAGTAAAAAATGCAGACGTCGTAGTTTATTCTTCCGCTATAAAAGAAAACAATAAAGATTTGCTTTTAGCAAAACGCCTAAACAAAGTAATATTAAAAAGAAGCGAATTTTTAGGCGGCATACTTTCAGAATATAAAACCTCCATAGCAATTTCCGGCAGTCACGGAAAAACCACGGCAACGGCAATGCTTTGCCATATTTTAAGTGCGGCTAAAAAAATGCCTACCGCTTTTATAGGCGGGTTGGATGACGAGTATAGCAATCTTATAATCGGCAAAAGCGACACGGCTATTGCCGAAACTTGCGAATATAAAAAAAATTTGTTAGACGTAAAGCCGAATTTGGCGGTTATATTAAATATCGATAACGACCATTTGGACAGTTATTCCGGAATGGAAGATATAGTAAATACATTTTTTGATTTTGCAAATCAATCTGTGGCGTTTATAAATGCAGACGACGAGTATTGCGCTAAATTGCCGCTTAAACATATAATTTCTTTCGGGATAAAAACGAATGCTTGCTATATGGCGAAAAACGTAAAGAAAAACGGAAAAGGATATTCTTTTACAGTGTATTCTTATGGTATTAGAAGGGGTAGAATCAACTTATGCATTTTTGGTAGGCACAATATATATAACGCACTTTCCGCAGTTGCGGTAGCTGACTTTTTACACGTAGAATTTAAGGACATAAAAGCGGGGTTAGAAAAATTTACCGGTGTAAAAAGAAGAATGGAATGTATAGGCAGTTGTGCAGGTGTGCAAGCGTTTTGCGATTATGCCCATCACCCCAAAGAATTGCAAACGGTTTTAGAGCAGGTAAATTTAGAAGAAACGCTGGTTGTGTTTCAACCGCATACCTTTTCAAGAACACGCTACTTAATGGATGATTTCGTTTTTACCTTAAAAAAATGTAAAAACCTGATAATTTATAAAACGTACCCTGCAAGGGAAAAAGAAGACGTTGATGCAAACGCATTTTCTCTCTATAAAAATTTAATAAAAGGCGGCGGCGTTGCAGAGTATGCTTTTGATAAAGAATCGCTAAAAACCGCAATAAAAAAGTATACGTTTACTAAAACGGTGTTGTTTTTGGGTGCCGGGGATATTTACGACGTGGCGAGAGAACTAGCGGAAGAATAAAAAATATAATTTTTTGCCTGATTAAATGCTTGCATATCTTTTTTAATTGATGTATAATTACCTTAATATTTTACAATAGGAGAGAATCGGCGAAATGGTACAGAAAAAAAGAAAAATTGCCATACTTGGTACCGGAAACGTTGGCGCAACTATAGCGTACGCATTAACGCTTCAAGGTGTTTGTTCGGAAATAGTTTTAGTAGATATTAACAAAGAAAAGGCAGAGGGCGAAGCGTTAGATATTTCTCAATGCGCAGCTTGTGTTCCTTCCGTAAAAGTTTGGAGCGGCGAATATGAAGACGTTGCAGGTTCCGATATCGTCGTTGTGACTTTCGGTGTGGGTAGAAAGCCCGGTCAAACCAGATTAGACCTTGCAGGTATAAACGTTGGAATATTAAAGGGCGTAATAGGAAATGTTGGTAAGATTGCTCCCGAAGCGCTTTTCGTTGTTGTAAGCAACCCCGTAGACGTTTTAACTTACGTGACGATGAAAGAAACCGGTTTACCCGTAAACCAAATAATAGGAACGGGCACGCTTTTGGATTCTAACAGACTTTGCCAAGCAGTTGCATCTTACTGCAACGTAGACGCTAAAAACGTTACTGCATACGTTTTCGGCGAACACGGCGATGCTTGTATGGTTCCGTGGAGTCTTTGCACCGTATGCGGTATGAATATCAGAGATTACTGCACCAAGATTATGGGTGTAAAGAGCGAAGAATTAGAAGAAGAATTAGAAAAGATTTATGCAGGAATGGTTGCTGCAGGTTCTAAGGTTATAAAGGCTAAGGGCGCAACGTTCTATGCAATTGCTGCTTCTGCAGTTCAACTTATCAAGGCTCTTGTTTCCGATACGGAAACTATTCTTCCTTTGGCAACTTTATTAAACGGCGAATACGGCGGAAAAGACCTTTGCACGGGTGTTCTTTGCAAGGTTGGCGGTTGCGGAGTTAAGGGAATAGTAGAAGTTCCGTTGCCCGAAAACGAACAAAAACTTTTATCCGAAAAACTTGCTTCTTTGGATAACACTTTCAATGCTCTTAACGTAAGAAAGTAAAAGTTTAACCTAATATAAAAGGGAGTAGTTAGCGTTTTTTACAAAAACGTTCGCAACGTCGTCAATACGGTTTTTTGCCCGGTGTTGCGTAAATTACTTTAAGTAGTTTTAACAAGACTTTTATCGCAAAACAGTGCGGTAAAAGTCTTTTTTTACGGAGATTAAAAATGAATATTTTTGTTTTGGTGGTTTTTTTAGCGGTGTACGTTTGTATCGTTGCGTTTTCTAAATACAAAACGTATATCACGGGCGGCGCGGCGGTGGTTTTGTGTGCTGCTTGTTTAATATCAGGTGATATTACGTTTAGCGGGCTTATAGCCTCAATAGATTTTAACGTGATACTTATGTTGCTTGGCATAATGATTACCGCAGGGCTTTTTTCGGAATCTAATATGCCAAACAAACTTGCGGATAAAATGATTGCAAAAATGCCCAACGCATTGCTTGCAATTACGCTTTTAGCCGTATTAAGCGGGCTTGTTTCCGCTTTTATGGATAACGTTGCAACGGTTTTAATGCTTGCGCCGATAGGCATTGCCGTTGCTAAAAAAACGGGCGTTTCGCCCATACCCGTAATTATATCGATAGCCGTTTCTTCTAATCTTCAGGGTGCGGCAACGCTTGTGGGGGATACCACCTCTATTATGCTGGGCGGCTTTGCGGATATGAGTTTTTTCGATTTCTTCTTTTTAGACGGCAAGTTCTCTATATTTTGGGCGGTAGAAATCGGTGCGCTTATTACTATACCCGTAATTTTATTTACGTTTAGAAAGCATAATAAAAAAATGCTTTATCAACCGGAAGAAATAAAGGTTAAATCGATAATGCCTACTATTCTTCTTTTGGTTAACATAGTTTGTCTTGTTATTACTTCTTTTATAACGGACAAGTTCTTTTTAACAAACGGTTTTATTTGTGTAGGAATAGGTTTAATAGGTATAGTTTACGACAGCGTAAAGTTTAAAAGCAATCCCGTAAAAACAACCGTTAAGGCGGTGGATTTTGGAACGGTATTTTTCTTGTTGTTCTTGTTTATGATTATTTCTTGCGTAGAAGCCGTTGGAATAATAGATTCCATAAGTACATTCTTTGCGGGAATAGGTAGCCAAAACATATTCTTACTTTACACGATTATAGTTTTCGGTTCGGTGTTGATGAGTGCTTTTATAGACAATATTCCGTACGTTGCAACAATGCTTCCCGTAATAGAATCTCTAACGCAAGGGTTAACCGGCGTATCTCCTTATTTATTGTATTTCGGGTTGTTGAGCGGAGCAACGATGGGCGGAAATCTAACGCCGGTAGGCGCTTCTGCTAACGTTGTCGGTATAGGTATTTTGAATAAAGAAGGATACAAAGTAAAAAATAAAGATTTCTTTAAGATAGGAATTCCGTTCACGCTTCTTGCGGTTTTGGGTGGATACCTGTTTATCTGGTTCGTTTGGGGAATTTAATAAAAAGTATAAAAAATAAAGCACGCTTAAAGATGGGTTTAGTTAGGGATTTTTCTAATTTGCATCTTAAGAGGTAAAAAAAGAACCATACTCAAGAGTCATTAGCTCAAGGGTATGGTTTTTTTATTTT